>JADHXC010000004.1 GCA_016783135.1 Dehalococcoidales bacterium
CATGCCCTCCGCCCGGGGTGTCAGGTAGTGTGGCTTGGCTGCCTCGACTGCGGCAGCGTACGATGGTATCAGGGCACCGGCGAAGACGGCCACAGTTTCGCCCCAGCTATTCATCAGGCAGTTCACCATGAAGTCCAGGTCGGAGAGAGTGGCTGCCTCTTCGATATCCATGCGCATCAGGTTTTCATCGAAGAGACCCATGCCGGCAATGCGTTTATCTTGCTGCTGTGCCATCATCTGATAGAAAGAAATGTGGTTGTCCCGGGTGGTCTCGAAAGACGTCACCCCGGGCAGGATTATCTTCCCGCCACCGCCAAAGCCGTTCATCGGGTGGGGGACCACCGAACCGATGGCTATCTTAAGGTCGCACTTCATTACCTCTTCATTGACGTAGACCTCGGTACCGTAGGTTTTGGTCTTGCCGACGTTGGTGCAGTTGCCGAAGGCGTTGTGATTGTACACCGGAAACCGGGCCATCACTTCCTCACCCAGCTTCTTGGCGAAGTGCTCCCGTGTGTAGGCTGCGTGACAGCCGAGGGCACAAATAAAGCGGATACCCGAATCAGGGATACCAGCGGCGGCCAGTTCTGCCAGGACATGCGGTACCATGTCATAGGTCCTGGTCCCGCGCGTCATATCGTCGAATATAATGACGACCTCTTTCTTACCCCTGGCAAGTTCCTCAAGTGGCGGCGTACCAATGGCATTGCCAATGGCCGCCTTGACTTGCTCCGGTGTCAGGGCGGGTCGGTCATGACCAGCCATATTGAGTGTCTCCACCTGCCAGCCGTCCGGCACGGTGAGTTCCATCTCCTTCATCTTGTACCACGCCAGCGCAGGCAATTTGATAGTGCTCATATCCTTCTCTCCTCTCATTCCGTGGGCAGACCCAGTCCCCGTGTGGCCACGATGTTCTTCAGTACCTCGGTGGTGCCTGCCTGCAGGCTGTAACCCTTGGAGCCGAGATACGAATGCGGTGCCATGCCCAGGATGGGCGCCCACTTCGATTCGGCCACCAACTGCCCGTACAGTCCGAGCATTTCCGTCGCTACACTGGCCAGGCGTTGTTCAAAGGTGGTGCAGTAGGCCTTGGCCATGGCGGCTTCGACATTGGGGGCACGTCCCTGCTCCATCACCAGCACCACGCGGTAGGTGAGCAGGCGTCCCATCTCGAACTCGACCTGAAGTCGGGCCAGTTTGTCCCGAATAAGCGGGTCTTTGCAGAGGGGGACACCGTTGCGCTCGGTCTCCCTGGTGAATTCAATGATGGCTTCAAAGAGCGGATAGTTGCCCATGAGACGCTCCAGCCCGGCACGTTCGTAGTCAAGCTGGTTGAGTATCTGGTAGAAGCCACGGTTCTTCTCGCCGATGAGGTGCCTTTTGGAGACACGAACCCCGTCATAGAAGACCTCGCCCCAGGCCTCGCTGCCGGTGATGTCAATCGTCGGCCGGATAGATATACCCGGCAGGCTGGCGTCAATAACAAACTCGCTGATGCCGCGGTGCTTGGGCGCATCCGGGTCTGTCCTGGCCACAAGGTAAACATGAGTCATGAACCGGGCACAACTGGTCCACATCTTCTGCCCGTCGATGATGTAGTCGTCCCCGTCTTCAACAGCCCTGGTCTGGAGTGATGCCAGGTCCGAGCCCGCCTCCGGTTCGCTCATACCCAGGCCGATGTAGGCTTCTCCCTTCAGAATCAGGGGGAGAAGCTCCTGCTTCTGCTCTTCGGTACCGTGAGCGATAATTGAACGGCCTATCTGCCGGTCAGCAAACCAGTGGCAGGCAGCAGGAGCCCCGTAGCGCAACAACTCTTCCGTCAGGATAAGCCGGTCGGTCTCACTGCGTCCCTGGCCTCCATATTCCCGGGGCCAGCTCAGTCCAATCCAGCCCCTGGCGGCCATCTTCCCGGTGAACTCCGGGGAATAGCCCTGTATCCAGCCATCGCACATCGGCTGGAAGGTCCCGTTCCTTATCTCCTCTTCAAGGAAATCGCTTACTTCTTTCCGGAACGCTTCCTGTTCCGGGCTGAACTTAAAATCCATACGTGCTGACTCCTCCGGTATATCTTATGAAGTACGAAGTAGAGTGCCCGGACGGCACCCGGTTAGACCGCCAGGCAGGTCACCGTGCGGGAGATACCGGGAATAGGATGAATTACCTGCGTGACGATGTCGCCGATTTCGTTGAGGGTTTCTGCCTCGATGATGGCGATAACGTCATAGGGCCCGGTGACCGCATTGACTGATGTCATGCCCTTCAGGTCATTGAGGGCTGTGGCAACTTCTTTGGTTCTGCCTACCGTTGTTTCAATCAGTACAAAGGCTTTGGCCATGATAGACTCACCTCCGGCATTCCGGGTAATCCACCGGTTAATCGCCTGGGAATTACCGGTAGACTCCGCCATCATTATACTCCAAAGTGCGGCCCCATTTCATCCGTCTGTACTCGACCGGTACATCAGTGACACTTCAGTACAGCCGATGCTGGTTGCCACTGGAGAGTGTCTGTACGGTTAGCTATGGTGCTGGCCGCCTTCTCACGTGGCAATGCCTCATTCCCCTTACGCCTTTCTCCAGAGGAGAAAGGGACAATATCTATATGTGTGGCGAACAGGCAAAGCCTGTTCGCCACACATGAAGAAAAACCCCCTGCCTGCAGGGAGGGGACCAAGGGTGGGCGTTGGGCAGTGACCACGACACCCCGCTCTGTTGTGTCGCCCTTCTATCTGAACGAGAGCACCGTTACCCTGATTCACAGGACTGGTCCCTGCGGTTCTGTCCCCACTTAGTAGAATCCTGGCATGCCTTTAATGTTGTGAGGGCTGAGATTGCGCGCCTCTGTTTCAGAGGCATATCGCAAAGGCCGACGAAACGTCGGCACACTCTTCGCAATGACCGCCACACATCTCCAGCTTGACAGCAGGCATGTGACTCGGCCTATAATATGCAATCTGCCATCGGGGTGTGACGGTCCCCGCAGGGTTCGGCGGGTGGTTACCAGTCAAACGGGTCTCCTGACAGCCAGGTCTGGTATCGTGGTCGGGTGTCTATTCCCCCTGGTCAGCCATTGACGAAATACAGGCTTCTGGAGGAGCGTCTTGGATTATGGCCTGAGTGAAGAACAGAAGACATTGAAAAGCCTGGCAAGGCGTATTGCCGAAGAGAGGATTCTACCGGTCCGGGCAGAGCTTGATGAGACCGAGGAGTTCCCCCGGTCAATCATGAAGGACCTTGCCGATAGTGACATGTTCCGTATCTTTATCGCCGAGGAATATGACGGTCTCGGTGGGGGCTGTCTTGACCTGTGCCTGGTGGTTGAGGAACTGAGCCGGGTGTGCAGCGGTGTCACCGTCTGCTACGCCGCCACCGCTCTGGGGGCTTCCGCAATACTAGAATTCGGTAGTGAGGAGCAAAAGCAGAAGTACCTGCCGGATATTGCTGCCGGTAAAAAGCTGGCTGCTTTCGGCCTGACCGAGTCCACCGCTGGCAGTGACGTCGCTGGTATAAAGACTACCGCCGAAAAGGTACCTGAGGGCTACGTACTAAACGGCACCAAGCAGTTTATCACCAACGGTGGCGAAGCCGAGATATACACCATTATTGCCCTGACAAACAAATCAAGAGGACCTCGTGGTGCCAGTGCCTTCGTGGTGGAGAAAGACACGCCGGGCTTCACCTTCGGCAAGAAAGAGAAGAAGATGGGCATCCGCACATCCCCCACCAGGGAACTGGTCTTCCGTAACTGCCTGGTCCCGGAAGAGAACCTGATTGGCAGGGAGGGTATGGGGTTCATCATGACGATGAGGATACTGGACCGGTCGCGTCCCGGTATTGGTGCCCAGGCTGTGGGTATTGCCCAGGGAGCCCTGGAAGCGGCGGTAGACTACACCGCGCAGCGTATCCAGTTCGGGAAACCCATCATCTCGCTACCCGTTGTCCAGCAGAAAATAGCGGAGATGGCCACCCAGGTGGAAGCAGCCCGGTTACTGGTGTACGGCACAGCCCGGACGATTGACGGCGGTGCCCGGAGCTACACCGAGGAGACGTCCATGGCCAAGGTCTTTGCCTCCGATGTGGCCATGAAGGTCACCACCGAGGCGGTCCAGGTCTGCGGCGGGGCCGGCTATATGCGTGACTACCCGATGGAAAAGATGATGCGGGACGCCAAGATTACCCAGATATACGAAGGCTCCAACGAGATACTCCGGGGCAACATCGCCGTTGCAGTGAGGAAGAGGAAGGCGCGCCGCGAGTAGGGGCTCTTCCGGGGGGCCTGAGGGCACTCTTCTGTCATAGCACGGGGCATAGCACGAGGAAATGGGGAGCGGCGGACGGGAATGAACATAGTTGTCTGTCTCAAACAGGTCCCGGGCACCACTGATGTCAGGATTGACCCGGAGACGAACACCCTCCGGAGACAGGGCATTAAGAATATCGTCAACCCGTTCGATACCTACGCCCTTGAAGAGGGAGTCCGCCTCAAGGAGCGCTATGGCGGCAAGGTCACGGCCATCAGTATGGGGCCTCCCCAGGCTGAGGAGATACTCCGCGAGGCCATCAGTTGCGGTGCTGATGAAGCCATCCTCCTCAGTGACGCTGCCTTTGCCGGCGCCGATACCCTGGCTACTTCCTATACGCTTTCGCAGGCGATGCGGAAGATTGAGCAGTACGACCTGGTAATCTGCGGTCGGCAGACCATAGATGGCGATACCGGCCAGGTCGGTCCGGAGCTTGCCGAATGGCTGGACGTCCCGTTTGCTGCCTACGTCAGCAAGGTCGAGGAGATAAATGGCGACCTGATGAAGGTCGAGCGTATGGTTGAGGACGGGCATGAGATTGTGGAGATGCCCCTGCCCGGCATAATCACCGTCACGAAGGAGATAAACGTGCCCCGCCTTCCGTCGCTGCGCGGGATGGCTCGGTCCAGGAAGGCAGAGATACCGGTGTGGACAGCGGGAGACCTAGGGGTGGATGAAGGCATGGTGGGTCTGTCCGGCTCGGCAACAACGGTTGTCAGGGTGTTCTTCCCCGAGCGTATCCACGAGGGTGAGATGCTTGAGGGCGACCCGGAAAGCCAGGTGGACGCCCTGCTTGAGAAGCTCAGGGAAGCCAGGATAGCGTAGGGGTTGGCGGCGATATGGGGATTCGGGTTGATATTGACGAATGTACCGGCTGTGGCAGTTGCATTGATGCCTGTCCCTTCGGTCTGATTGAGATAATCGACGACGTAGCCCGGATAGGGGAGGGCTGCAACCTCTGCGGTGCCTGCCGGGATGTCTGTCCCGTCGATGCCATTATTATCGATGTAGTTGCCGACACAGCCCCGGCGGACGATTCCTATCGTGGTGTCTGGGTGTTTGCCGAGCGGCAGGACGGCGAGATACGGGGAGTGGGCTACGAGCTTCTCTCAAAAGGCAGAGAGCTTGCCGATGCTCTGAACACGGAGCTCTGCGCGGTATGCTTCGGCCACAATCCGGATGGCATCGAGCAACTGACAGCCTGCGGAGCCGACCGTGTCTACCTTGTCGATGACCCTTCCCTTGCCTCTCAACAGGAGGAGGTCTACGCCGCCGAGCTGGTCCGGCTTATCCGGGAGCGCAGGCCGGAGATTGTCCTTGCCGGAGCGACGTCTTTCGGGCGGGCTTTCTTCCCCCGCGTGGCCGCCGTCCTCAAGACGGGCCTGACCGCCGACTGCACCGGGCTTGATATCGACACCGAAAAAAGGCTCCTTTTACAGACGCGTCCCACCTTTGGCGGCAACATCATGGCCACTATTGTCTGCCAGACAAGGCGACCGCAGATGTCCACCGTCCGCCCGCGGGTCTTCAAGCGCAACACGCCGGACACCTCCCGTAAGGGAGGCATCATCAGGGTTGATTTCGACAAAGAACGCGTCACCGCCCGCACCAGACTGCTTGATTTCGTGAAGGACCTCACCGAGAAGGTGAAACTGGAGGATGCCGACATCATTGTCTCCGGAGGCAGGGGACTGGGCAAACCGGAGAACTTCGACCTCATACGGGAACTGGCCGACGCCCTGGGTGCAGCCGTAGGTTCCTCCCGGCCGCCGGTGGACGAGGGCTGGATTCCCTATTCCCACCAGGTAGGACAGACGGGCAAGACGGTCTGCCCCAGGCTCTATATTGCCTGCGGTATCTCCGGGGCGGTGCAGCACCTGGCCGGTATGCAGACCACCGACATGATTGTGGCCATCAACGACGACCCCGCCGCGCCGATATTCGAGGTAGCCACGTACGGTCTGGTTGGCGACCTCTTCAAGATAGTGCCGCTGCTGACGGAGAAGCTGAAAGGAGGTCAGTAAATTGAAGGACAAACTTTACGAACAATCAGAGACAGGCTGCTGCCCGCGATTTGACCCGGAGCCCTGGGACGAAAAAGAGGTAACCTTGCAGGACAAGCTATTCCTCAAAGACCATGTTAGAAGCTTTCTGCATATCCCGCTGAACATGGAAAAAGTAATGGTAAGAAATATGACCAGGATTCAGGAAGCGGACGCCCTTGCCCCTGAGCCGCTGATGCTTTCGGATGAGAAATCGCTTTGGGGCTCCGATATCTACATTGCGGTCAGCAAAGAAGTGCCGGGAGCAGAGATGACAAGAGTCTCGGGAACATTTCTAACCAAGGTTTTTGAAGGGCCATACTCGAACACCGGCAAGTGGGTTAAAGAAATGAAAGCTCATGTCAAATCAAAGGGCAAGGAGCTCAAGAAACTGTATTTCTTCTATACCACCTGCCCGGCATGTGCCAAGGTTTACGGCAAAAACTACACCGTTTTGCTGGCTACGGTTTAGATGACCCAGGGAAGAGGGCCGGTGACCTCTTCAGGATAGTGCCGCTGCTGACGGAGAGGTTGAGGAGTGGGTGAGTTCGCTAGGACATCGGTGTTCGTCGCGAGGAGAAACCGGACGGGGAATTGCCGTGTACTGAGGCTATGACCCGTCTGTCCGGGTCAAATAGGGGTTTGGAGGGACGAGGCCTGCCCTCCAGAGGAGTGCTTGATGGTTACTAGAGAAGGTGACAGGAACAGACGCCTGCCCGGTGTTGGATACCTGTTTTTCAGTCTCCTTGTTATTGCCGGGCTGGTTACCCTGGCAGCGTTTACCCTAGGGATACGGGAGGACACGGCGTTCGGCTTTCTGGCTCCGTACAGGCAGTATCTCGTGGCGGTAGAGTTCGTGGCCCTCGGGGTGCTGGCCATTGAGATGGTCGGTCGCTGGCTGCATCGCTTGGCACTTCTGCGAATGAGGCCCGATAGTGCTGCAGCCGTGCGCATCATCGTGCGCATTGTCGCCTACGGGGTCCTTCTCTCGGCTGTGGTCTCAATTCTTACTGCCAATATCGCTGCCGCACTGACAACCGGGGCCTTTGCCGGGATGGTCGCCGGGCTGGGGACACAGACGGTTATCGGCAACGCTGTCGCCGGTATCTTCGTGGCCCTCTATCGTCCGATTCGCATTGACGATGACGTAACCATAGTTGGCAACACGGGCAGAGTGAGCAATATCACCCTGATGCACACAGTACTGTCCACGGTCGACGGGGAAATCCTGATACCCAGTGCCCAGATTATCTCCACCGTGTTGGTCCGGCACAAGCAGACCGGCGCAGGACAATCATGAGTGACTTCGTCGGTTGGGTCTCAAGAGCCAAGTACCGGAAGTAGCAAGTCATGACCACATACTCAGACTATGACCCGTTTGCCTGGGTCTACAACAAGTACTGGGGTGACGATTTCACCCCGCGTGTCTTTCCTATCCTAGAGCAGCTTGTGCTCCGGCAGCTTCCCGCCGGGGCGCATATCCTCGACCTCTGCTGCGGTACCGGGCAGCTTGCCGGGACACTGACCGCCCTCGGTTACCGCGTCACCGGTGTTGACGGCTCATCGGAGATGCTGTGTTTCGCCCGCGAAAACGCCCCGGACGCCGAATTTGTCCACGCCGATGCCCGTTCCTTCACGCTGCCGGACAGCCATGATGCCGTCGTCAGCGTCTTTGACAGTCTGAACCACGTCATGACCCTGGAGGAGCTGACAGCGGCCTTCCGCAACGTCCACGCCGTCCTGCGTGAGGGTGGGTCGTTCTTCTTCGACCTTAACATGGCGGCGGGCTATGGCTTCACCTGGAATGACAACTTCGGCATCGTCGAGGAGGACCACCTCTGTATTGTCCGCACCAGCTACAACCCCGACGAGAAAATCGCCCGATTCGATACCACCATCATGCTCCTCGAGGACGGCTGGGAGCGGAAGGACGTGACCCTCCTCCAGAAGTGCTACTCTCCTGCTGAGGTACTCTCTGCCCTGGCGGAAGCCGGCTTCACCGATGTGGAGACCTGCGCCCATGATGAGCGTGAGGGCATGACTGGCCTGACCGAAAGCGCCGACCGGGGTTTCTTCCTTTGCCGGAAGCCGACCTTGTAGGCGACTCCAACCGGACAAGAACGTCGCCGCTGTTTGCGCCTTCCTACCCGACAGGCGTACACTGTAACCATTATCCGGTATTCGGCGGCATGTTCGTTCATTCCTCCGGGATATTCATCCCACAAAATCAGGACTAGCGGGAGTATTGCGTGAGAGGCGGTTCACCCAGATACACTGGACAGGGCGATGATCCTGAGATAGGAATCGGAGGGGGTGGAGGATTTTCCCATCTTCTGAACATGCGGACTTTTACGTCCTTCAAGAACCCGGTATTCCGTCTCTACTTCGTAGCACTGCTGGGTCAGATGGCGGCGATGAACATGCAAATGTTTGCCCGCCTGTGGCTGATGAAGGAGCTAACTAATTCGCCGGCCATCGTGGGAGCAACAGCTTTCGCTCACGCGGTACCTATGCTCGGCCTGTCCCTTTTTGGCGGGGTGATAGCGGACCGGTTGCAGAAGAAGTACGTGATGCTCATTGGCCAGGTAGGCTCGGCACTCGCTGTCCTGGGCGTTGCCGTTGCCCTGTCCCTTGGTTATCTCAGTCCCGAAGTCGAGGGTTCGTTCTGGATACTGGTCGGGGCCTCCGTTCTGCAGGGGACCATCATGGCTCTCATGATGCCCTCCCGCCAGGCCATCCTCCCCGAGATAGTCGGTGAGGAACAACTGATGAACGCCCTTTCGCTGAATAACCTGGGTATGAACGTGCTCCGCGTCATGGCCCCCGCGGCCTGCGGCTTCCTCATAAAGGAGCTGGACTATGCTGTCGTTTACTACATCATGTCCGGGATGTACGTTGTGGCGGTCGTGTTTATTGCTCTTCTACCCCGCACCAGTACCATCACCGTTGGCGGTGGCGGTGCCCTCGACGGTATTAAGGAGGGTCTCAAGTACCTGCGGGGTCAGACCACCATCATACTCGTCCTTCTCTTGACTCTCGTCGCCGTGGTACTTTCCATGCCCTACATGTACCTCCTGCCCTTTTTGTGCGAGGATGTCCTGCACGTCGATGAAGCTGGCGGCGGAATGCTATTGAGCGTTTCCGGTATCGGTGCCATCGTCGCCTCGCTCGTTCTCGCTTCTCTTCCCAACAAGAAACGCGGCCTGATGCTGCTGGCCAGTTGTCTTGTATTGGGGCTGGCCCTGACTGCCTTCTCGATGTCTCAGTCCTGGTACCTGTCGCTGACTCTGATGGTCTTCGTCGGGCTGGGAACAACGGGACGGATGACCCTGGGCAATACCCTCATCCAGTACTATGTTGAAGATGAGTACCGCGGCCGTGTGATGAGTATCTACATGATGGAGTTCGGGCTGACCAGCTTCGGGACCTTTGCCGCAGGGGTTATGGGAGAGGCCTGGGGAGTTCAGTGGGCAATTGGCGGGTTTGCTGTCGGCCTGGTCATCGTGTCTCTGGTGACCCTCTTCTTCGCCCGCCGGATACGCCAGCTGGACTAGCAGGCCGACGGAAAGACCCCTTTTTGGCCATTCACTCTGATAAAAGTCTACCGGATGCAGCTTGCCTCGCCGACGACTATCTTGTCCTGCGCCTGGTTTTCCATCCAGACGTCCAGCTTGACGCGGGTGCCGGCTTCCTCCGGCTCTAACGCGGTGACCAGCCCGTGCGTGGTCACTACGTCGCCATTTATCGCGCCGCCGCCGATGTAGGACACTTTGATTCTACCGTGGTACAACCACTTCTCACCGAAGTAGCCGTACAGCATCTCGAGGATATAGCTGAGGAGTGTGGAACCGCCAATCAGTGCCCCGCGCATACCGAAGTCCCGGGCATAGTCATCGGTGTGGATGACGTTACGGGTATCGGGGTCGATTGGCATATAGGCCGTTTTCGTCAGGGTAGGGATTTCGTTGCCGACTGTTGTCTGTCCTGTCGTTTCCATCCTGCCTCCTCGCTATTCTACGTACACTCCGGTTTCGCGACTCCGCAGTATTACCTCGCCGGACTCGTCCGTGGTCTCCAGTTCGGTCACTATGTAGTTACGGCCTCGCCTGGTGTACTTGTCGACGATTTTGCCGCTGATGAATATCCTGCTTCCAACCTTCATCGGCTTCAGGAATTCTTGCTCGCTCTTTGCCCAGATGGAGACGCGCATCGCCGGCAGGGCATCGAACTTCATCCGGGCGTGATGCGAGATTGTGAGCCCGGGTGCGGCAAGTCCTTTCTCCACCAGTCCGCCCGCCTGCCACCGGACCAGGTCCATCCTGTCCCTGACGGTCTCCTCGTCCAGGGTCATCTCGAACGTGCCCATATCCTGACCGATGGTGATAGCTTCGAAGTTCTTCTGACTGTCCGTTGGAGTGCTCATCTCACGGTCACCTCCCGCGGTTCGGTAACGAGGTGGGACGTATTGGCGTAATTATAGCAGGGCACTGCCTGTATGTCATACAGGTGGTATTTCATACGGGTCGCATCTCATACCAGTGGGAAAGACATCCCCGGCTGGGGTTCTGAAACTGCTTCGCGTGCCCGCAATGACAGGGGGCACATCATTGACAAAGCGGCAGGGCTTGCCTAAAGTATAGACTGGTCGATTGAATCGGACTGACAACCCCGGCATGTCATATCAGGTGTCCGGTACAGGGAGGGGAAGAACCATGACGGACCTGGTGGAAATCACCCGCAGCCTGGTGGCGATGGACATCGAACGGACTGAAGAGCTGACCAGGGCGGCAATAGCTGCCGGTATACCGGCCAGTGAGATACTGGAGAAGGGCCTTATCACCGGGATGCAGACCGTAGGTGAACAGTTTGAGGCCGGGGAAATCTTCCTGCCCGAACTGCTGATGTCGGGAGAGGCAATGAAGGCCGCCCTCAATCATCTGAAACCCCTGCTCACCGCTCAGCCCGGCGGCCGGCGCTTCGCCGGTAAGGCAGCCATCGGCACTGTCCAGGGGGATATCCATGACATCGGCAAGAACATCATCATCATGATGCTGGAAGGTAACGGCTGGGAGGTAACCGACCTCGGTGTTGACGTATCTCCCGAGGACTTTTGCACAGCGGTCAGAGAAAACAATTTCCAGGTCCTCGGGTTATCCGCCCTGCTGACGATGACCATGCCCAATCAGACCCGCACAATCGAAGCCTTGAAAGCTGCGGGACTGAGGGACAGGGTCAAGGTAGCCATCGGAGGGGCTGTCTGCACACAGGCCTTCGCCGACCAGATAGGAGCGGACTGCTATGCTGCCGACGCCGCTGACGCAGCGCGGAAGTTCGCTGAGCTGGTCTCGTAACTGGCAGTCACCATTGGTAGATTCCTTCCTGACGAGGTGATATATGACCGGTATGACAGGTGTTGAGAGGATTGTGAAGGCACTCCGGCTCGAGGAGCCGGACCGGATCCCCTTTATCGAGCCACCCAACGCAACCATCAGGGAACAACTGCTCCCTAACGCTTCGGTCTACGATACCATCGAGCACTTCGACCTTGACGGGACTGACCTCGATGACCGGGGTTACCCCGGCTACCTGACCGAGAAGGTGGACGCGAATCACTTCCGCAACCAGTGGGGAACGGTGGTGCGTACCATCGCCGGTACGTTACCTCATCCCGTCGAACCGGCCATCAAGTCGGAGAAAGACCTGGAGACCTGGTCACTGCCCGACCCCGATGACCCGGCCCGGTACAACAGGATTCGAGAGATGGTCAGACGCTATAAGGGGCAGCGGGCCATAATCGCGTCTTTCGCCGACCCCTTCAATGTGGCCAACGAGATCCGCGGTGCGACCAACCACTACATGGACTTCGTGCGCAATCCCGACCTCGTGGACCGGCTTGCCGACCTTATCAAGGACTACTACATGAAGTACATGCGGAACTGCATAGAGGTTGGTGTTGACGCTATCTGGGTCAAGGGTGACTACGCAACCACGAAGTGGCCCATGCTTTCCAGGGAACACTTCGTCCGCCATGTCATTCCCGTGCTTAAAGACCTGGTTGACGAAGCAAAGAGCCTCGGTGTCTTCGTGATGAAGCATACCGACGGCAATATCTATCCGATACTCGACCTGATTGTGGATACCGGCATCCACGGTCTGCACCCGATAGACCCCAACGCCGGCATGGACCTCGGTGACGTCAAGGAGAAGTACGGCCACCGAATCTGCCTCATGGGCAACGTGGACTGTGCCTACGTCCTTACCTGGGGTACCGTGGAAGAGGTGCGTGAAGACGTCAGGCGCTGCATCCGGCAGGCGGCGAAGGGTGGTGGCTACATCTGCATGTCCAGCAACTCCATCCATCCGGCAGTCAAGCCGGAGAACTACGCCGAGATGGTGAGGGCAGTCCACGAGTTGGGACAGTATCCCATCTCCATCTAGCCGGGAATCACATTATGGGAACGGACCTTGCGATGTCTTAGTAGCGGTCGTCATTACGGATATGGTGGCCACCGCTATCACCAGGGGACTCCTCGCTGGCAATGCCTTCAGCCATGTACTTCAGCGCACTGAAAATACTGAGAACAGCCCGCTGTAGTTCGACAGGCTCCCGTGAGAGATAGGCAACCACGTAAGGGTCCAGCCGGCCATTGTCGTGACTATTGGCCGTGTCAGAGTGTACCGGAGACAGGTATCCGGCGAAGGCCAGCAGTTCGACTTCCCCGATACCGACATGAGGCGCAACCTTACGCAGTACCCTCGCCGAAGGAAATCGCTGTCCGCTCTCGACACGAGTCAGGTGTGACGGTGACACGCCGGATAGCGCAGCAAGCTGGACTCGTGTCATGTCCGCCCGATTCCTCAGTTGCTTGACTATCTTGCCTATGTCCTTGACATCCTGGGGCATTTTCCCCTCCTTCTTCTCCCGGTCATGCTATCAATGCCTGATATAAGTGACGGGCGGTCCGGCACCACGCCTTTCCGGTGTTCTTCCACCAGCAGTTTTGCCCATCCGGTCACTCAATGTTCCTGAACGCATAAATACAATAATACTATTGTCCCTATTTGTCAATAGCATTGTGTCCAATTGGCATATTTACCTCATGGATGCCACCTATACCAGTATCCAGTTTCACAAATCCGCGTAACATTTAGAGTCTGTGTCTCCTCGCTCCGCTCGGAGTCCCGGCTCAGAATGACATTACAATGGCATGTCACCCTGAGCTTACCTGCTGGCGGCGTAATCAACCACCGAGTAAACGGGGTTTTCTCCGGTCCTTCGTGGACAAGATTGAAGTGAGTGACGCTGAGGTGAAGATGTACTATACTATCCCTGTGCCCCCCGATAGCGCCAGGGAGGAAACGGCGGGAGTTGTACCTATCGTACACCACGGTAAAGGGAGAGGGGGTGAGGGTGGATAACAAATACACACTCATTGACCTGCGGAAGGGCAGAGACAATATCTGTCTGGACATATCTAGCACAACCGTTAAACACCAGCAAGGAGGATACGGAGTCTGATGGGATACCATGAACACAGGCACCTTGCCCCCAGGAATATCAATTGTGCCGTTGTCACTATTTCTGACAGTCGCACCGAGGCGGAGGATGAGTCCGGCAAGCTCGTCAGGCAGCGACTCAGTGATAACGGTCACCGGGTGGTGGCATACTCCCTCCTGAAGAACGAACCGGAGGCTATCCGGTCGAAGGTAATGGAACTGGTGGGGCAGGAAGATGTCCAGGTGATTATCACCAGCGGCGGCACGGGTGTAAGCCAGCGGGACGTTACCGTCGATACAGTGGAACCGATGCTGGAGAAAAAACTCGATGGGTTCGGGGAGCTGTTCCGGTCACTGAGCTACCAGGAGATTGGCACCGGCAGCATCATGAGCCGGGCGACCGCCGGAGTTATTGGTGGCAAGGTCATCCTCTGCTTCCCCGGCTCACTGGGTGCGGCCACCCTGGTAATGGACAAAGTAATCCTGCCGGAACTTGGACACCTGGTGCGGGAGGCAACGCGGTAGCAGTCCTTATGAGGTATCTTTCCCAGATACTCGCTTGTTAAGCGGTTAGCCCTACTTCCTACGGTACGTCCCGCTTTTACCGCCGGTCTTGCTCTCCAGGTAAATCTCCTTGATGGTCATGCCCTTGTCCACCGCCTTGCACATGTCGTAGATGGTCAGGGCGCTGACCGAGGCGGCCACCAGGGCCTCCATCTCCACTCCGGTCTTACCGGTACTCTTCGCCCGTGCGGTAATACCGATGCAGTCCTCCCCGGACACATCAAACTCAACAGCGACCTCGTCAATGAGTATCGTGTGGCACAACGGTATCAGGTCGGACGTCTTCTTGGCGGCCACGATGCCGGCAATACGGGCCACGGCGAGGACATCGCCCTTCTTGAGGGTATTCGCCTTCACCTGCTCCAGAGTACCCGGCTTCATCACCACTGTGCCCCTGGCTACCGCTTCGCGCACCGTGTCAGCTTTCTTACCTATATCCACCATGCGGGCCTCACCGCTTGAGTTTACGTGGCTCAGTTCCATCATCGTCCGTCTCCTGTCTGCAAATGTACCGGTATCGCTATGGCTTCAGGGTAAAAGAGCCTGTAGCCCGTATATCCCGCGAGGAGCTGCCGACCAGTACCTCAAACTCCCCGGGTTCGGCCACCCACTCCTGCCGGTCCGGGTCGTAGAATGAGAGGTCTCTCTGCCCCAGGGTAAAGCTTACTGTCCGGGTCTCCCCGGGAGTCAAACTCACCTTGGTAAAGCCCTTCAACTCCTTGTGCGGCCTCACCAGGCTAGATTCAATATCATGGATATAGAGCTGGACGACCTCTTTCCCTTCCCTCTCACCCGTGTTAGTGATGTCTATGCGCACCGTCAGGTCGTCGCCAACCGCCACCTCCGCCGGTATCGTCAGCCTGCCATATTCGAATGTGGTATAGGAAAGGCCGTGCCCGAAGGGGAACAGGGGCTCGATTTTCTTGGCGTCGTAGTAACGGTAGCCGACGAAGATGCCCTCGCCATAGAGCACCCTGCCGTTTTCGCCGGGGTAGTTGATGAAGGCGGGGTTGTCCTCGATGCGACGGGGAACGGTCTCCGGCAGCTTCCCTGATGGGTTGACATCTCCGAAGAGAACATCGGCAATCGCGTTGCCACATTCCTGCCCGGCGAACCATGCTTCGAGCACGGCGGGCACGCGGTCGAGCCATTCGGCTATCGCGACCGCGTTGCCGTTGTTGAGGACAACGACGGTGTGCCGATTGGCGCGTGCGACCGCCTCGATAAGCTCGACCTGGGCGCCGGGGAGGTCCATACTCTCACGGTCGTTGCCTTCTCTGTCGTATTCCTCAGAGGTGCCTACGAACACCACGGCGACGTCCGACCGCGCGGCCAGGCCAGCCGCACGAGCGACTGCGTTCTCGGGAAAGGGCGGTTCGCATCCCAGCCTGATGCGCCGGAAAGGCCAGGCGCGTTCGGGGTTCCACCAGTACTCTATCTTCAGGTCATAGAACCTGCCGGCCTCCATTGTGATGGTACCCGTCCTTTCGCCACGCAGGAAGAGGTCTTCCTCGGCCTCACCAAACCGTTTCTCGACGACAAGCCGGCCATCGATATAGATGCGCCCGAAGCCGTCCGTGAGCACCCCGAACCAGTAGTCCCCGGACTCCGGGGCCAGGAAGGTCCCCGTCCACCGGATGGAGAAGTCGTCTCTGTCGATGCCTGGTACGGGAAAGACCCCGCTGCGCCACCTCAGAGCGAACCTGCTGTCCACCCTGGTCAGCACCGGGTCTCCGGACAGGTCATTGTTATTGAAGTACTCGCCGGTCAGTCCCTGTCCTTCCCCACCGGATGGTCCCAGGCATCTCGCATCCAGAAGCGAAGTGAAGCGGTCGATGCGGCATCCCGGCTCATGCACTACCTCGACGGAATCACCACAGGCCCTGGTAATCCCCTCCAGCGGCGTGACCGTGTAGCGCGGCGTGACCTGGGAGCTGCCGGCGCCTACCACCCTGGCTTCGGTGGCGTTCGGCCCGATGACTGCTATCGATGTGAGTTGCTCCAGCTTCAAGGGGAGCAACTCCTGGTCGTTCTTGAGAAGGACAATTGCTTCACTGGCGGTCTCGCGGGCCAGCGCCCGATGCTCCGGGGTGTCGGCGGCCTCGGGAGACGATGTTCTGGTCTCCTCGAAAGCCCCGGACCTGACGACGACCCGGAGGACACGCCGCACCATTCCATCAATCGTCTCCTGGCTGACTTCGCCTTGCCTCACGGCCGCCACCAGCGCTTCGCCGAAGAATCGTGCCGGACCGGGCATTTCCATATCGAGGCCGGAGTTCGCCGCCGGTACCAGATTGTAGACGCCCCCCCAGTCGGACACCACGAACCCCTCGAACCCCCATTCGTCTTTGAGGACCTCGGTAAGCAGCCACCTGTTCTCCGAAGCAGCGACACCGTTGATACGGTTGTAGGAACTCATCACCGTCCAGGGCTGTGCCTCCCGGACGGCCATCTCGAAGGCGGGGAAGTATATCTCCCGGATTGCTCTCTCTGATGCCTCGGAGCTCATGGAGAATCTCTCGAACTCGGAGTTGTTCAGGGCGAAGTGCTTGATGGAGGTACCGATGTTCCGACTCTGGACGCCGCTTATGTGGGCTACCGCCATTCGCGCTGCCAGATAGGGGTCTTCGGAGAAGCTCTCGAAGTTACGCCCGCCCAGCGGAGAGCGGTGGATATTGACGCAGGGGCCAAGGAGTATGTGACACCCCATGGACTTCGTCTCTTCGCCCAGCGCCACGCCCACCCTCTCGATGAGATCCGTGTTCCAGGTAGCTCCCATGGCGGAACCCGTGGGGTAGCAGGTGGCCGGTATTACGTGGCCAGGCTCATGGTCGGACTCCGTCCGTGTACCGTAGGGCCCGTCTGTCATCTTGAGGGAGGGAATGCCCAGGCGGTCTATGCTCCGCGTGTGCCAGGCATCGGTACCGGCCAGCATTGACACCTTCTCTTCGAGCGTCATCCTGCCCAGCAGTTCCTCAACTCGGTCTTCCACGGTACCCCCCTCTGCCAGTTCCTGAGTCGTATCTGATTATAGAAGCTGGACGAAAGGAAAGCAAAGGCCTAGCCTGTTGCGAGACCTAGGACAGAACCCCGTGCACGCGCAGAAGAGTGGTGTAATCTCAGGGTGGTTCATTTCGTGCAGCACCGAAGATAGCGGCAGCGTCGATACGTGTGTCGGTCTACCTATCTCTGTGCAGCCAGCCTCTGTTTCTCAATGAGTGCACTCAGGTTTGGCGCCATAAACGGGTAAACCCCATCAGAAATCTTCAGCTTCTGCTGAGTCTCTGGAGACAGCTTCTCCAAAGGTGTCTTGTTCAGAATCAGGCCAGTTTCTTCTTCAGAGAACGATGGGCCAGCCACGATTTTGCGTAGATATGGCCTATCCACCGGACACACGAATTGACAGCGCATACAGCCAATGAGGGCATTATGCCAGTCGGGCTGAAGCTGAACCCAGTAGGGGAAATCCGGCTCTCTCTCGGTCAGAGAGCCCAGGCAGTTTTCAGCGTGAATCAGGAAGCGGTCGGCGGTAATACTCCCAGTCGAGCAGTTCTCACGGCAGAGCGAGCAGTTTTCGCAGGCTTCCATCGCTTTGGATTCCTGCCAGTCCTCCTCTTCACAGGGACAATCGGTATAGTAAGCGACCAGGCGGCAGAAGCTACCCATCCCCGGCACATAGCTGATATTGTTTCTACCATATCTTGCCAGTCCGCTTCGCACCGCCAGCGTTTTCAGTGCTAGATGAGCTTTTACCACCTTGTATCCGGCAGTCTCCAGCACACTCGTTAGAATTCCTTCGGCACGAGATTCGTTTGATGTTTTCGCAAAGTAATCCGGTGGGATATCTGCCGGATAAGTGATTCCCTGCCATTCAAAGCTGAGACGCGTGATTGGTTGAGGCATTGCCACGACCACGATTGTCTTCGCCTCGGGCAGGTTTTCATTGGTTTTCAAATAGAAATGCCATGTTTCATACAGTCGCCTATTCAGGAGTCCCTGCCTGACGAGTTCCCCAACCGCATCCTGCGTTTCCAGTAGGTGTGTTATGGATACGGTCCTGGACTTGTACCGAGACTGCCTCATTCTCCTTAGTATCGTGTCGATGATGTCGCTCATTGCTCTGATTGTACGGATTCCGGGAGCATTTCGCAACGAACTCAAAAGCTATAGCTTAACATCTGTCAGGCCAGGCGCTATAATCACTGTGATGAGACTGAATCGCAAAGACAACAGGTTGTCGCTGGATAGTCCGGACGGCTCCGCGTCGACTGGTATGACGATACCGTGTTTCCGCTGCGGGCTGTGCTGCACCCGGTACCAGCCGCCGTTGACCACTGCCGAAGCGGAGACTATCGCCCTGGCCCTGGGCATGGCTCTGGATGCATTCCTGGACAGGTACATCGACGATGCCTGGTTTGAGCCGGGTCGTTTTCTCCTTGATACGGATACGGACGCTTGTGTCTTCCTTAATCCGGTCACAGACGATAGTAAGGCGGCATCCTGTAAGATTCACCCGCTGAGACCGCTGGCCTGCCGTGACTGGCAGGCCAGTCTGCACAAGAAGGAGTGCCTGGAGGGTTTACAGCGCTACTGGGGACTGACTGCTACCCCTTCGGGGAAGCTGGTGGGTTCCAAAGAGGACCTGCGGAGGTTCCGGGCCTTCATGCAGTCGCAAGGC
Organism: Dehalococcoidales bacterium; assembly: GCA_016783135.1. Taxonomy (GTDB): domain Bacteria; phylum Chloroflexota; class Dehalococcoidia; order Dehalococcoidales; family Fen-1064; genus DUES01. The sequence continues at coordinate 19,082 of JADHXC010000004.1, forward strand.
CGCCAGAAGTAAAAGGACACCCGGGGGCAGATACCAGGAGTGTGCTGAAAAATCCTTTCGACCATCCCCCTCTCCCCCCTTCCTGGCCAGGAAGGGGGGAGAGGATTATATCTGGGGGACACCCCCAGACCCCTTCAGAAAGGCACCCCCTCTGGACTCCCTTTTTCCAACACCCTACCACGTACTATCAGATGTTCTTCTACACACCACCAGGCAATTCTTGACACCCGCCCAGCAGGGCATTAACATAGCACAATACCAGACCAAGGCTGCTGATGCTACTTAAGACACCTGTGTAATGTGATTCCGGAGAAGGAGGGAATTCTGCCATGGAGTACAAGCATATTATCTACCAGCCCGGGAAGGTAACCCGCATAATACTTAACCGGCCGCGCTACTACAATGCCCAGAGCCGGCTGATGCGTGACGAGATGGACGATGCCTTTGTCCGGGCGGCCGAGGACGACCAGGTGGGCGCTATCGTTCTCTCCGGGGAAGGGAAGCATTTCTCTGCCGGGCATGACCTGGGTACGCCCGAGGAACTGGAGGAGCGTGAGAAATCGGGCTTTCCAACAACAACGCTGGGACGGTACAAGCGGACACGCGCCCTGTGCCTGGAAAACAGCCTGCGCTGGCGGAACGTGCCTAAACCGACAATCGCCATGGTGCACGGCTACTGCATCTTCGGGGGGTGGATATTCGCCGCGGCCATGGATGTCCTGTTTGCATCCGAAGATACCCTGTTCCTGCCCTCGCACGTGCAGTACTTCTCCATGCCGTGGGACATCGGGCCGCGCAAGACCAAAGAAATCCTGTTCGAGCACCGCTTCATGACGGCCTGGGAGGCCTACCAGCACGGTTTTGTCAACCGGGTCTTTCCACGGGAGCGACTTGAAGAGGAGACTCTGGCCTACGCCGGGCGGGTCGCCGACAACTACATCAGGGACCCGGCACGTCTGCGCACTGTCAAGTTTAGCGCGAACCACATGCAGGATACCCTGGGGTACACAACGGAGCTTGAGACAGCCTACCAGAGCTACTTCATCGCCACCGAGTTGCGGGATACGGAACGCCCCCTCGACGACAAGGGCGGGATTGCGCAAGCGAGCCTGGCGCATAAGAACCTGGAGGCGAGTCAGTCGTGGCTGGAGTCGACCCCGCAGCAAACGGGGCGTTGACAACCCCACGCCAGTCACGTAACATGAAGTGGCAGGCTCCATGGTATGGGGCCGAGTACGGAGAGGGCAGGTCGCCCTCGTAAGGAGGTTTTGTATGGACGATAAAAACGCTGGGGGAGGCAAGTACTAGCCTCCTGCTAGCGGCCTCTCTGGGTCCGGCGGTGCTGGACACAGACTTCGAGGCCGATATCATTGACCCGATACCGGGAGTCGTGGGTCGGCTTCTCTAGCGGCCAGGCCACCGGACAGGACGAGAGAACGGAGAGGGTGAGTATCTCACCCTCTCCGTTTGTTTTTGATACCTTTATTGCTCGATTGCTACTTCCTGCGGCGATGGCCTTACTCTACCTTAACCTTCAGGGTCTACAGTTATAGTGGAGGCCAGGATAAGAAGACCATACCTGCAAGCACTTCGAGCACAGGGAGATGGAGAGAAAGACAGGCATCAGGATTTCTGGCTCCCACACCGCCACAAGTGGTGGCTGCTGGTGGTACCTCATCCAGAAAGAAGGATGTATTCCCGGGGATGGATGCTTCTGCCCTACCCGCCTATCTGCCGCATCTGTCGTTTCGCGGGGACGACCTCTTCAGCGAGGTGGTGCTGCTCCTGCTTCAGGGTGGCCGCTTGCAGTATCAGTTGCTCCAACTCCTCGATGGTGGCACCGCGGCGCAGTGGGCCCTTGAGGTCGATTTCATCGTCGTCCAGGAGGCACGGTCGCAGGCCGCCGTCAGCAGTGAGGCGGAAGCGATTACACTCGGTGCAGAAGCACTCGGTTACCGCACCGATAAAGCCGAGCGTCCCGGTGGCTTCAGGTAGCTGGTAATACCTGGCGGGGCCGTTACCCGAGCTCGGGAAACAGGGGATGAGCTTGCCGAGTGACTGTTCAATAGTCGATATTATCTCACTTGTTGCAACTACTCCGTTGTCCTCAGCCGTGGAGCTAACGAACGGCATACACTCGATGAACCGCACATGCCAGCCGTCAGCCACTGTCTTTCTGGCGAAGTCCAGGATTTCGTCGTCGTTCACATCCCGGAGGGCCACCATGTTGAGTTTGACCGGATTCAGACCGACCTCTCTGGCAACCTCGATACCGTTGAGCACGTCCCGGAGTTTATCGCCTCTGGTGATTTGCTGAAACCTGTCTGCCTTCAGAGTATCCAGGCTGACATTGACCCTCTTCAGGCCAGCCGCTTTCAGCTCGGCGGCATGGTGGGCAAGGAGCGTGCCGTTGGTGGTCATCGAGACCTCGTCGATGCCCTCAACCCGCACAAGCATCTCGACCAGCCGGCTCAGGTGCAGCCGGGCAAGGGGTTCGCCACCGGTAAGGCGCACCTTCTGCACACCGAGGTGCGCGGCCGCCTGGACAACCCGAAGGATTTCCTCGTAGCGGAGAATATCATCGTGCGAAAGGTGCGGTGCTGACCTGCCTGAGCAATAAATGCAGTCGAGGTCACAGCGGTCTGTGACCGAGATGCGCATGTAATTGATGCGCCGATGGTAAGAGTCAGCGAGTCCTATCATGTTGCCCCCCTATTCTACCGAAGAGCCAGCGGTCGGGCCGCCCTCCAGTCCTGTACTTTCTCGCCTGATAATGTGTACCGCCGTTGCCTTGAAAGTGGCGTAGACGCTCTTTCCCTTTTCCAGGGCCATCTCCTCGGCCGACCTCCTGGTTACCAGGGCTGCCAGCGTGAAGCCGCAGTCCACCTCAATGCGGGCAGTCGGTCCCGTGGCGACCACGCGTGTGATTCGCCCGGTGAACGAGTTGCGGGCGCTGCTGGAGAGCCGCGATAGTGCCAGTGTGACCTCCTCGGCCCGGATACACGCGGAGACCTCCTCCCCGACGGGAAGGTCTGACAGCGCCTCCACCGGATTTCCTCCGACGTCTACGGTGACGACCCTGTCCTCGTTGGAAGCTATCACGCCGTTGAGGATATTCTCCACGCCCACGAAATCGGCTATCTTCCGGGAGCGCGGTGCATTGAATACCTCTCGCCAGTCACCGGTCTGGAGGATTTCGCCATCGAGTAGCATACCCGCCCTGTCCGCCAGCCGCTGGCCCTGGGACAGGTCGTGGGTGGCCATTACTATTGTGGTATCGTGACGCTCGATGATACTGACAATCAGGTTTTCGATTCTCGCCGTCGAGACGGGGTCGAGATTTGCCGTCGGTTCGTCGAGCAGGAGTACCTCCGGTTCGGTAGCGATTGCCCTGGCAATAGCCACCATCTGCACTTCCCCACCGGATAGTGTCCGGGCGTTCCGTTTTCTGTCGGTGGTAAGCCCTACCATCTCCAGGACACGGTCAACCCGGATGCGGATGTCGCTCCGGGACATTCCTCTCCATCTCAGGCCATAGGTAATATTGTCATAGACGGTGGTGTTGAATACCACCGGTTTCTGGAGCACGAAAGCCATCCGCCGCCGCGCTTCCAGCCGGAGTCTGGCCGATTCGGTAACGTCGGTACCGTCGAAGTAGAGCTGCCCGCGATCCGGCGTGTCAATAAGGTCGAGCAGCCGCAGCAGTGTGGTCTTTCCGGAGCCGGTCGGACCGATGAGGGCAAAGACCTCGCCCCGCTTTATCCTGATATTGATGTTCTTCAGGATATCCCGGTCACCACGCCGCTGGCACAGGTCAACGGTTTCTATTAAAGACATCATCACCTCTGCTGCAACCTGTTGAGGACGACGTTCACTACCAGGGCAATGAATATCAGGATTATGCCCAGGGCAAATGCCAGCTCCAGATTACCCTTGGAAGTTTCCAGTGATATTGCCGTGGTGAGCACCCTGCTCAAATCCACGATATTGCCACCAACCAGGAGGGCTATACCGACCTCTGAGATTGCCCGACCGAACCCCATGATGACGGCGGCCACTACTGCGTACCTTGCCTCCCTGAAGACCACGGTTGCTGTCTGAACACCGCTAGCTCCCAGAGACCGGGCGGTATCCAGCATGGTCTGGTCAATCCCTCTCAGTGCCGAAATAGTCAGACCGAGCAGTATCGGCGTTATCAGCACCATCTGGCCGATTACCATAACGGTGGGCGTGAACAGCAGGTTGAGTCCGCCCAGAGGACCGGCGCGAGAGAACACAGCAAATACAATCAGGCCGATAACGACGGTAGGGACGCTGTAGAATGTCTGGATTATGCTCACCAGTACACGTTTGCCGGGGAAGCGGTTGAAGTGAATCACGCTGGCCAGTGGCAGGCATATCAGCGTGGCGAGTACGGTCGAGGTCAGTGATATCCTCAGTGACCGTCCGGTTATCGCCAGTACCTCGGGGTCGAGGGAGATGATAAGCTCAACCGCCCTGGTCAGGCCGTTCCAGATTTCAGCCAGTTTCTTGCTCCAAATGCTATTTCCCGGGGTAACCCTATCCCCTATACAGTCGGGGACATCTTAACGAGCTTCCTCTCAGTGCTATTCAGGCTCGGCGCCGGCACAGGGGGTGAACAACTGCATACCGTACTCTTTGGCACCATAGTTACCGATGAGCTCCTGTACGTCTGGTGAGGTGAGGAAGGTTATCAGGTTGTTAGCCCTTTCGAAGTTGGCCTCACCCACGATGTCCGAATTTACGGCAATTGCAGAATAGACGTTGAGCAGTATCCCACCCTTGTCCACGATAGGCACCAGCTCCAGTTTGCCCTTGTAGGATAGATAGGTACCCATATCGGTGAGAGTGTAGGCTTGCTTCTCGCTGGCCATCATCAGGGTGGCTCCCATGCCGGTACCTGCCTCGATGTACCAGGACCCGGCACCACGGACTGCCTCGTAATCATAGCCGGCGGCTGCCCAGATTGCCTTTTCCCTGGAGTGCGTCCCGGAGTCATCGCCCCGGGAGACGAAGCTGGCGTTGCCGGTGTCCATCAGCTTCTCAAAGGTTTTTTCAGGGGTGAGTCCCTTGATTCCGGCGGGGTCGGCCTCCGGGCCGACGATAAGGAAGTAGTTATAGGCAAAGGGGACTCGCTCCACGCCATATCCTTCGGCGATGAATTCCAGCTCGTGGGTTTTGGAGTGGACGGTGATGATGTGGACATCACCCCGGCGACCGTACTCCAGGGCTTTGCCGGTCCCGGCGTACATGACGTCCAGCTCGACGCCGTATTTGTCCTCGAACATAGGCTCGAGGTATCCCCAGAGTCCGGTATCGTAGAGACTGGTGGTCGTGGCCACCCTCACGGCAGCAGAGACCAAGCACCCGGTTAGTGTTGTCAAGATGCCCACGACTAGCAGCAGGGCCGCTAGGGCGCTGGCAATCCTCAATCCGGGACCCCTTCCCAACAGGGATACAGGGAACCGGCAGATACGGACGTGGGATGACATTGGGCTATGGTGGGCAGTGAGGCACGCACGTGCGTGTATGATCAAAACCACTCTCCTTTCCAAGTCCGGGAGGCGTGAGGGTTTTCCCTCACACCCTATCGTTTGCCTCTCGTAGGTGGGACACCCTTAGAGAAGACAACTCGGAGACCGCTATTCAGCTAAACGGGTTCTATCTTATGCTGTAATGCTATCATAAATATATCCTACTGGCTGGTGGCACGTCAACCATACGCTCCCGGCCTGTCATTGGGAGCGAAGCGAGGTAATCTTGTCCCTCCCTTGAGATTGCTTCGTCGCTGGTACTCCTCGCAATGACGTGAGTGTTCGATGCCATTGCGAGCGAAGCGCGGCAATCTTGTCCCCCGACTAGTACTCAATTGCAGAAATACCGGCTAGCATCTTCCACGGGGTGAGACCCTTCGCTATGCTCAGGGTGACACACCATTGACATGTCATTCTTAGTCGGGGCTCCGAGCGGAGCGAGGAGACACAGAATCTAAATGTTGCGCGGATTTGTGCAACTAGAAGACCAGTGGCGCGTCTCTGCGTTGCTCAGGATAACAAGGGTGGTTATCTCAGGCACACTCTTTTTAGTGACGGCGGACGCATCACGCCTCATCGGAATCCTGGTTTACCTTACCACCCTCGGGTAGCTGCTCTGCCGGGGTCTCGCTGGTGAGCTTCAACCTGTCCCCGAAGCGGTCCAGCTTTCTACTGGCCTCCTCGTATTTTGTGCCGGTGTGATGGATATGCCCGCCCAGGGTCTCGAAGTCGCCCTGGAAACCGGTGAAGTCGTTCTGGAGGCGCTCCAGCCGGTTGAGAATCTCGCCGGCGGCCTGCTCTATGTGCAGCCCTTTCAGTCCCAGCATGATAACCTGGAGGTAGGCATAGAAACTGTTGGGAGAGACCGGGATAACCCTTTTCTCCAGGGCGTAGGAATAGACCCCGCCTTCTTCGGTCCCTTCGCGGAGTATCGTCTCGTAGTAGATATTCTCCGCCGGGATGTACATCAGGGCAAAGTCGAAGGTACCTTCGTCGGGCCGGATGTACTTGGTAACGTCGTCGATGTGCTTCTTGACAGTACGGGTGAACTGTCGCCGCCGAGCCTGACGCTGAGCGTCAGACTCGGCGGCCAGCATCCGCTGGAAGTCCTCGAGGGGGAACTTGGAGTCAATCGGTACTTTCCTGTCGCCGATTTCAATGATGGCATCGACCGCCTCACCGCTCTTGAAACGGTGTTGAAGACTGTAGTTCTGTCGCGGCAGGATATCTTCGAGCAGACGCTCCAGCATCAGTTCCCCGAAACCGCCGCGGAACTTCGGGGCGCGCAGTACTTCCTGGAGACTGGAAATGTCCCGGCCCACGGCCTCTATCTGCTCCGTTCCCTTGGCCAGCTTGCCCAGGCTCTCCTTCACCTCGCCGAAGACCCGGGTGGTATCCGCGATGCGTTCCCCGACGGTCCTGGACAGGGCATCGCTCTGTTCCCGCCACCTCTTTTCCTGGCGCGACCGGTCCCAGATAAACAGGATGACCAGTATTACCAGCACGATAAGGGTCACAATTCCCGTGATTTCCATATGGGCCTCCCTGACGGGTGCGGTGTCAATAGTTAATTAAGCACTATTATACACCGCGAATCAAGCGGGATGGCATGATGGGACATTCCACATGGAGGAAGCCTGGGAGCTCCGCGCAACCTTGGGAAGAAGGGGGCGTGATGCGGTGCTCCTTGCCGGGGAAGTTTGAAGGGGGTTCACCCCCTTCAAAACAACCATTCCCCCTTCCCAAGGGGAAGGGGGAAAAAGGGGGATGGGGTTACCATACAGTATTCATAAGAAAGGTCCAGGACTGCGCTAACCGCCGAACATCTTGGCGGCGAACTCGGCGGCCTTCATGGCGAAGCCGGGGAGGATGCCGATGAAGAGGACACCGAGGCAGGTAATGGCCAGTGCCACACGCAACGCCCCTGAGGAGGGTACTTTCTCAGTGGAGGCAGGTTCACCGAGCCACATTACCTTGACCACTCTCAGGTAGTAGAAGGCCGATATCACGCTGTTGATGACGGCGATAATGACCAGCCAGAGCAGGTCGCTCTGCACCGCTCCACTGAAGATGTAGAACTTGGCCATGAACCCGGCTGCCGGGGGCATGCCAATCAGTGATATCAGGCACAGCGTCAGACCGAGGGCAAGGACCGGCGCCCGCTTGCTCATCCCGGAAAAGTCCGCAATCAGGTCGCTGTTAATCTTGTTGGTGATGGCAATGATGGCGATGAAGGCCCCCAGGTTAGCCATCGAGTAGCTTAACAGGAAGAACATGACCGTGCTCTGGTTGAGTGTGCTCGTGGCTGCTCCGACACCCATAGCGGCCAGACCGACCAGCAGATAGCCGGCCTGGGCGATGCTGGAGTAACCGAACATACGCTTGATATTAATCTGGGGTAAGGCGGAAATATTACCCACCGTCATACCGATAGCTGCCAGCGCGGCGAAGACCAGACCCCAGTTCATGCTCAGCCATTCCGGGGTACCGAATGCGGAGAAGAAGACGCGGAGTATGATGGCAAAACCGGCCGCCTTACTGGCCACGGACAGGTAACCGGTTATCGGGGTTGGCGCCCCTTCGTAGACGTCGGGCACCCACATCTGGAAGGGTACCGCGGCAATCTTGAAACCGAAGCCGGCAATCAGCAGGACCGCACCCAGCATAAGCGCCGGGTTATCGCCGACTCCCGTGGCACCGAGGTTCTGGACAGCCTGTGATATTTCGGCAAGCTGTGTGGTACCGGTCGAGCCAAAGACCAGCGCCATTCCATAGAGCAGTACTGCCGAGGAGGTTGCACCCAGCAGCAGGTACTTGATTGACGACTCCGTTGATTTGGGGTCTTTGAGGAACCCGGCCAGAACGTAGAGTGAGATACTGGCCAGCTCGAGGGCGATGTAGATGGTGATAAGCTCGGAACTGGCCGCCATGAGCATCATGCCCAGTGCGGAAAGGACTATCAGTGCGTAGTATTCACCCTGGAAGCGACTGAACTTGGGCGCGTAGTCGACAGAGGCCAGGATAACCAGAGCGGCAATCCCCAGGAAGAGAAGTTTGAAGAAGAGGGCAAAGTTGTCCACGGACAGCATGCCGTTGAATGCGGCCTCGGAGGTGCCCCAGAGAGCGATGGCAAAAACGGCGGACACCACCAGACCGATAATACTGAGAACCACCAGCACCCCTTTTCTCTCGATAAAGAGGTCAAGCAGTATCAGCACTACTGCGGTTGCTGCCAGGCTCAGTTCTGGTGCCAACAGCTCAAGATTCAAGACCTACTCCTTAGAAACACCGCTCTAACCGCCTATCAAGGCCACTATCGGCGAGATACCGAGTCTGATTATGTCTGTCATTATCGCCGGATAGATACCGATTATCATTATCAGGATGACAAAGGCGAACATGTAGACCTTCTCCAGGTTATCGGCATCTTTGACACCGTTATATTGCTCCAGTACCGGACCGTAGAACGTTCGCTGTATCATCCACAGGATATAGCCGGCGGCGAGTACCACACCCAGCACTGCCAGGATAGTGAAGACCTCTGCGCCCCCAACGACCTTACTGGAGAAGCTGCCGATGAAGGTGATGAATTCGGCGGCAAAGCCGCTGGTCAGCGGCAGACCCAGCGAGCCAAGACCGGCGATAGAAAACACGATGGCAATGACCGACATCTGCCTGGCCAGTCCGCCTAGCTTCCTGAGGTCCCGCTCCTTGACATTGTGTATCATCAGGCCGGCCATGGCGAAGAGCAACCCGGTGAGCAGGCCGTGGCTGAGCATTTGCAGACCCGCTCCGGTCAGGCTTATCTCATTGAGGGCAAAGATGCCGAGCAGCACGTAGCCCATGTGGCTCACGCTGCTATAGGCAATCATCCGCTTGAGGTCGGTCTGCCTCAGGGTCAGCGCCGCGCCGTATAGTATGCTGATTACGGCCAGCGTCATTAGCATCGGTGCGAAGCTGCGGGCTACGTCCGGGAAAATGCTCACGCAGACGCGTATCATCCCGTAGCCGCCCATCTTGATTAGCGCCCCGGCAAGCATCACGCTACCGGCAGTCGGTGCGTCGGTATGGGCGTCCGGGAGCCAGGTATGCAGCGGGAACACCGGCAGCTTGACGGCAAAGGCGATGATGAGGAGCCAGAAGATTGACGCCGCCGGCATGATGGACTGCACCATGCCAAGCCCGCCCTCCGAAATATCCACCATGCTCAGGCTGCCGGTGGTGAAATACAGGCTCAGGATACCGGCCAGCATGAAGGCACTGCCGAAAAGTGTGTAGAGAACGTACTTAATAGACGAGTACTCTTTTCGGCCCGTACCCCAGATGGATATCAGGAAGTACATCGGGATGACTTCTATCTCCCAGAAGACGAAGAAGAGCAGCAGGTCGAGCGAGCAGAATACGCCCAGGATGCTCGCCTCCAGGAGAAGCAACCAGGCGAAGTACTCGCGGACTCTCACGTGGACCTTCCACGAGATAAGTATCACCATGAAGCCGAGGAAGGCCGTCAGCAGCACCAGCGGTGCGCTCAGGCCATCCACGCCCAGGTGGTAGTTGGCGACCAGGTGGTGGTTGGCATTGAAGGCGGCATCAATCCAGCCGACCTTGTCCACGAACTGGAACCCCTCGAGCGTACGGTCGAAAAGGCTGAACATGGCGACCGCAAAGCCAAGCGGGACAAGAGTGAAGATGGCTGAAAGCCACCGTATCAGCCTGTCGGACAATCCCGGGATGAAGGCAACCAGTACTGCCCCCACCATGGGCACAAAGACTATCGCAGTGAGAATGCCACTAAACTCCAAGCCTGCTGACTCCTATCAAATCCTTTAGCCTATAAATACTCATCCGAAGATATACAGGATAATGGCAATCGCGGATGCCCCCAGGGCAATGGACAGCGCGTACAGTTGAAACTGTCCCGTCTGCACCTTGCGGACCACGTCTCCACTGGACATTATAGCATTGGCTGCTCCATTCACCACCCCGTCGACACCTCTGGTATCCAGCTTCTGAAGTCCGGCGAAGAACCCCCCGAGCAGTGCCTTTCGCACGATTAAGTCTTCGTACAGTTCGTCCATCCAGTACTTCCGCGAGAACATCACGTATAGCGCCTGGAACCTGGCACCAATGCGTTCCGCAGAAATCTTTTTGGTATTGTACATCAGGTAGGCAAGCAGAATACCGCCCAGCGCCAGCAGTAGCGATATAATCGGCCACGGCGAGTGGGTGAATATGCCGAAGAACCCGTCAATGAAACTCTTCGTATGTCCGTGCCCCATGAGCTCTCCGAAGTGTCCGAAGGCATTCCAGAAACCGGCCACGACCGCCAGGACGGCCAGGAAGACCAGGGGAGCCACCATGACCTTCGGCGATTCGTGCGGGTGACCGTGTGCCTCCGGGTCGCCGCCGCGGTACTTCCCGTGGAAGGTCATGTAGATAACGCGGAACATGTAGAAGGCGGTCATGAACACGGTTATCATTGCCAGAATAAAGAGGACAACATTCCCGTCCAGCGCTGTTACCAGGATTTCGTCCTTGCTCCAGAAACCAGCCAGAGGCCAGACTCCTGCCAGGCTCAGAGAGCCGAGGAGGAAGGTGATATACGTCCAGGGCATTATCTTGCGCAGGCCGCCCATCAGCCGCATATCGAACGTTCCGGTGGCATGGTTGACGCTGCCCGCCCCAAGGAACAGGAGCGACTTGAAGAAGGCGTGGGTGGCTAAGTGGAAGATACCGAAGGTGGTGGCGGCCTTGGCCGCCTCTACTGTAACGTTTCCTTCATGGAAAAGTATGATACCAGCCGCCCCCAGCCCGAGCATCATGTAGCCAAGCTGGCTGATGGTGGAATAGGCAAGCACACGCTTTATATCGTTCATAACCAGGCCCATTGAGGCCGCAAAGATGGCCGTAAACCCTCCGATGGTCGCCACCACGGTTACTGCCTCGAGGGAGTGGGCGAATATCGGGAAGGTGCGGGCTACCAGGAACACGCCCGCCGAGACCATCGTCGCGGAATGGATAAGGGCGCTGACCGGTGTCGGACCTTCCATGGCATCCGGCAGCCAGATGTGGAACGGGAACTGGGCTGATTTACCCATCGCTCCGGCGAAGATACCGATAGCCACCCAGGTGAGGGTGGCGCCGGCGAGTGCACCCGCTGCCGCCAGACCGCTCAGTTCCGCAGTGTCAAACGTCCCAGTGTTGGCGAAGAGGAGCAGTATCGCTACCAGGAAACCGAAATCGCCAAACCGGGTGACGATGAAGGCTTTCTTGGCAGCGTTGGCTGCGGACGGTTTGTGGAACCAGAAACCGATAAGCAGATACGAGCACAGACCGACCATCTCCCAGAAGACGAACATCATGAGGAGGTTGTTGGCAATGACCAGGCCCAGCATGGAGGCGGTGAAAAGGGACATCCAGGCGTAGTACCGGGTGTAGCCCGCTTCATCATGCTGCATGTAGCCCAACGAGTATATCTGTACCATCAGGCTGACGACGGTGACCACGACCAGCATCACGGCGGTCAGCGAGTCCATTATGATGCCCAGATTGATTGTGAAGTCACCGATAGTCAGCCAGGGTGCGTTGTTTATGGTGACATCCGGCAGTATGATTTCGTGGTTCGGTGCTCCCATCACTTCGGTCAGTGCCCAGATGGAAAGTACAGCCGAAGCACCAATGGCCGTAATAGCTATCAAGCCCGATACGCTTGATTTGGAGTTAACGAACGGCCTGATAAAGAGACTTATCAGTCCAAACGAAATCACGGGCAGCAGGAATATGAACCAGTATGCTTGGTCCGGCATTAGAGTTTCCTTAACACCTCGCTAATCACGTGCTCCTTGTCCTGAGGTACCAGGATGCGGTAGGTGGTCGCCTCCTGGCCTATCGGCAGACCAGACTCAGGCATAAGCCGGGTGGGTATACCTTCACCCTCGAAGAACTCTTTCCACATCTCCGCCATCATTAGATTAGGCGCTTTCTTAATCTCAACCCACATTGTCTGTTACCGTTTCATCAGGTTTATTTCCGTGGAATCGACGGTCCCACGCTGGCGATAGAGCGCGATGATTATCGCCAGGCCCACGGCGGCTTCGGCTGCCGCCACTGCCATGATGAATATCACGAAGACCTGTCCGGTCAGCTCTACCGGTGCGATGTACCGGGAGAAGGCCACCATGGCGATATTCACCGCATTCAGCATTATCTCAATGCACAGCAGGATAGCTATCATGTTACGCTTGGCAAGTGCCCCGTAGAGCCCTATGGCGAACAGGACTGCCGAAAGCGCCAGGTAATGTTCCAGACCTACAGACATCTTGCTTACTTCTCCCTGACCAGTACGATAGCCCCGAGAATCGCCGCCAGCAGCAGCACGGCGGCAATCTCCACAGACAATATATAGCCGTTTTCACCGAAGAGCTTGCCCGCCAGTTCCGTAGTGGTCGGTTCCAGTGGTGCCACTGCGGATATCTGCCACGGGGTATTGAACACGGCAAAGCACACCGTTCCCAGGAAAACCAGGGCGGCAGCCACCGCGGGAATGCGCAATTTATTAGCCGGATTACCATGCTGGATATCGCGGGTAAGCATGATGCCCAGGATTAGCAATATCGAAATGGCACCGACATAGACCAGGATCTGCACTGCCGCCAGGAAGTCGGCGCTCAGTGTAATGTAGAGTCCGGCCACAGTTATAAAGCACAGCACCAGGGAAAGCGCCGCCCGGAAGACGTCACGCAGCATGACTACCGCCAGCGCAGCGGCCACGCCGACAACGGCCAACAGCCAGAATGCAACATCCAGTGGCATCAGTGCCTACTCCTTCCTTTCAATCAACAGGGTCTGCTCCGGCAGCGTATCATCGAGTTCGGGGTGGAAATAGCTGCTGGGTTTCCTGCCATCCATCATAAGCTGGTCCCTTTTGAGCATCAGGGCACCCCGCCGGTATTTTGCCAGTTCAAAAGCGTAGCCCATGAACAGGGCGTTGTACGGGCAGGCCTCCACACAGAGGCCGCAGGAGATACAGTACCCCGTGTCCACTTCAAACTTTTCAACCGTGTAGTTATTTTCCTCACCCGGGGACGTCTCGATATGGATGACCCCCTGGGGGCAGGTCTTGGCGCAGGTAGCGCACCCGGTGCACTTCTCCTTGTCCCAGATAAGCTCATTACCGCGGGTCCGGCGCGAAACCACCAGCCTCTGTTCCGGGTACTGTGTGGTTACCCGGCGCCGTACCAGATTCCTGAGGGTTACCGTGAGGCCTTTGGCGATGCCGGCCCCGTATCGTTCAAACTTCAACTCTACCCCCACCCAGCTTGGAGAGTCTGGACCACAGCAATATGAGCACGCCCAACATGGCGAAATTAATCGGGATAATGTACAGCGGCAGGTCTCCAGGCCACGCCAGGATTTCCAGTGCCGTGACCAGCAGGTTAATCAGCGCCAGCGGGAAGAGGAACTTCCACGCCAGTGCCATAAGCTGGTCTATCCTGACACGCGGTAACGTAGACCGTGTCCATACCATAGTGAAGAATACCAGGAGTATCTTGACGATGAACCATAGCCACGGCGGCAGGACCGGACCCTGCCAGCCGCCGAGGAAGAGCGTGGTGATTATGGCGGACATGACCACTGCTTCGCCATACTCGCCCAGGTAAAACATGGCGAACTTCATACCGGAATACTCGGTGTGGAAACCGGCGGTAAGCTCCGAATCTGCCTCCATGAGGTCAAACGGGCTGCGGTTTATCTCCGCACAGCCGCCGACGAAGAGGAGGAAGAACCCGAGGGGCTGCAGGATGATGAAGGGTACTCTCTCCTGTGCCAGTACGATGTCATTCAATGAAAGCGAACCGGCCAGCAGCACGACTCCAGCGATAGAGAGGACGACGGGCATCTCGTAGCTGACGACGGCGGCCACGTTTCGCATCGCACCTAGCAGGGAGTACTTGTTGCTCGAACTCCAGCCGGCCATAAACACCCCGATGGTGGATATCGAGCTGATGGCGATAACGAAGAGGACGCCGATGTCGAGGTCAGCCAGCATGGCACCGTTCTGGAAAGGCACTACGGCAAATATCATTATCACCGGGGCGAAGACCACCGCCGGCGCCAGCCAGTAGACCAGCTTATCGGCATTGGACGGCGTGATATTTTCCTTGAGCAGTACCTTGATGGCATCCGCTATTGCCTGGAGCACACCGAAGGGGCCGGTCCGGTTGGGGCCGACCCGCGCCTGGAAGAATGCTATGCCCCGCCGCTCTACGTAGATGACGACGATAACCATCACCAGCACAAAGACAATACAGATAACGGTGAAAACCAGCCAGTGCCACCACTCGTTCCCCGGCCAGTCCGGGGGCACGGCATTCAGGTGGCGCATAGCGCCGGAGAAAACAGTATCAAGCGCGGTCACTATCTGTCAACCTCACCCATAGTAATAGCAAAGCTACCAAAGATGAGAATCAGGTCCTGTATTTTCCACCCGATTATCATATCACGCAGGGCTGTCAGGTTCATCAGGCTGGGTGCCCTGATATGGCACCGGTACGGGGCGATGGAACCATCGGACACCAGGTGGAAACCCACTTCTCCCGTGGGTGCTTCGACGTGGGCATAGGCCTCACCAACCGGCGGGCGGACCAGGTGCGGTACGTCGCTCCGTATCTCTCCGGACGGTATCTGTTCCATTGCCTGCTCGATGATACGCAGGCTCTGCCTCATCTCTTCTACCCTGACGCGATAGCGGTCGTAGCAATCGCCCTGGATGCCGGTGGGTATATCGAATTCAAAGCGGTCGTAGATGGAGTAAGGGTCTGCCTTACGTATGTCCCATTTCACTCCGCTGCCGCGAAGCGTTGGTCCGCTGGCACCGATGTTAATCGCCAGGTCCCGCGGCAGTATACCCACACCTTTGGCGCGGACCAGCAGTATCTCATTCTCTTTGAGGAGCCGGTCATACTCGTCTATACGTTCGCGCATGCGGGGGATGAATTTACGCAGGGCCGGCAGAAACTCCTCGGGAATGTCATGGCTAACACCGCCGATACGCATGTAATTATAGAGCAGGCGCTGGCCGCAGACCATATCAAAGAGGTCGCAGATGTTCTCCCGTTCGCGGTACATGTAGAGGAACGGTGTGAAATATGCTCCGCAGTCGTTAAAGAATGAACCGACGGATACCAAGTGGGCGGCGATGCGCTGTAGCTCGGACATGATGACCCGGAGGTATTCGGCCCGCTCCGGAATGGGAATACCGGCCAGCTTCTCCACGGTGAGGACATAGGCCAGGTTGTTGGTCATCGAAGCCACGTAGTCGAGGCGGTCCGTCAGTGGGATAACCCCGCCATAGGTGCGCTCCTCGGCCAGCTTTTCAATGCCCCGGTGCAAATAGCCAAAGACCGGGTCCAGGTCAAGGACGACCTCTCCGTCGAGGGTGGCCCTCATCCGGAATACGCCGTGCGTACTCGGATGCACCGGTCCGATATTGAGAACAAACGGCTCTGTTCTCAGTTCCATCTACATGAAGTCCTTTCGCTGCGGGTGTCCTTGAAAGTCCGACCAGAGGACGATACGCTTCATGTTCGGGTGGCCTTTAAACGTAATCCCCATAAGGTCGTAGATTTCCCGTTCCTGGTGGTCGGCACTCCGCCAGAGGCCGACCAGCGACGGCAGTGTGAGGTTGTCACGACCCTGGCAACGGGTCTTGATGACCAGGCTGTGATTGTGCTCAATGGAGACGAACAGGTAGACAACCTCGAAGTACTGGTAGTAGTCAACCGCCGTGATTGTGGTCAGGTAGTCGAAGTCGAGCCCCGGGGTATTCTTGAGAAAGGCACCCACATCCAGCAAGGAGTCGCTGTCAACGAGAATAGCAGTGCCGGTAGCATCAATGACTGCATCCGGCAGTCGTTCGCTAATTTGTCCGGCAATCTCCCGGGTGGATAGAGAAGTAGTCATCTGCCTTTCTTATCGGATAGTGCTTTTTATATTTTCTCCAACTCGGCTTCAGGAAAAGCCATGTTGTAGCCGGTGCTGTCCGCCTTCATAATGACATAATCGGCGGGGTCTTCCTTTACTTCAACAATTTCGCCTTCCCAATTGGCGATTTTATATCCTCCGGGCCAACCCGGCCTATCCAGAACCCTGGCCCTGTCACCCACACTGAACTTGGCCATCGCCTCCCCTCCTCGTTCTAAGGTTAATATGCGGCAGGCTATTCCTTGATGATATTGGTTCTCTTGGCTATCTTCTCCTGCAGCATCTGTATACCGTGCAGCAGGGCCTCGGGACGCGGCGGGCAACCGGGCACGTAAACATCAACCGGAATTATACGATTATACCCTGGTACTACGTTGTAGGAAGAGCGGAAGATACCGCCGCTGATACCGCAGGCACCCATGGCGATAACCCATTTCGGCTCCGCCATCTGATTATATATCCGTCTTACGTTGGGTGCCATCTTCCAGGTCAGCGTGCCCGCGGTAATCAATACGTCTGCCTGACGCGGCGAGGCACGCAGGATTTCCATACCGAAACGGGACATGTCGAAACGGGGGCCCATCACGGAAATAAACTCGAAGGCGCAGCAGGCCGGGAAGCAGATGACCGGCCACAGTGAGGAACGTCGCCCCCAGTTGATTAACCAGTCGGCGGTGGTCAGCAGTATATTCTGGCTCAGCTCTTCGTCCAGCCAGGCATCAGGGTCCGAGAGCGGTTCCATGGCACCGGCCTTCAGTTCCTCGATGACCTTGCTCTCGGACTGGTCGAGTTCCGAATCCGAATAGACGTAGTCCCTGGCTCTGCTTACTTCCATTCTAGAACTCTCTTCCTCCAGGCGTAAAGGTAACCAACAACAATGAGGGCGATGAAGATAAGTACTATAATGAAACCGGAAGTCCCGAGGTCCCTCACATTGACCGCCCACGGATAGATAAACGCGACCAGTACATCCAGGGCCAGGAAAATCAGGGCGTAGAAGTAGTAGCGAAAGTTGAACTGTACCCACGTCTTCCCGATGGTTTCCATGCCGCACTCAAACGTGGCGTTCTTGACAGCGTTGGGATGGTGGGGAACTAGCTTGAGGTATCTGAATACAACGGGAAGAATAATTAAAAGGAGACTAAAAAGAACGGCAACAATGATGAAGAGTCCGACGAAACCGTAATCAGAGAGCAACTGTTACCCCCCTTTGTTACAAGCCAAAAGAGAGTATACCACACGCGATTTAGTAAAAGCAAGATAGATTCGGTAACAGTTTCTTTTGACGCAACACGGATGGATTCGGTATAAGGTAGGCCGACCTTTAAGAGGCACTGGTTGAAGACAACAGCGCCTCTTAAATAAGACCTCCCAGGTACCTTGTTACCCGGCAACTTTTCGGTCCTGCTACTACCTTTTGGCTTACACCTACTCAGTTGCCACTCTTCCAATTAGTTACCAATAATTCGGGTACCTGGGAGGGTGTAACTATATGGCATGCCCAGAGGAGTTGTCAAAGCAATTGACAGCCCAGGAGCAGTATACCAGACGATTCCTGACCAGTATGAGGCCATCTGGCTGCACATTACTCTTACTTGCTTCGCCTATCTTCGTCGGACGTCGGCTTTCTTTCTATGGTGCTAACCTGCCGCGGTTGCCAGACTGTCGGGCCAGTTCGCCTTGAGCCCTGGTATCGAGCGAAACGCGGCATCGTGAGGTGTCAAATGACTGTTCTCAACCACATCAAGAGAGCGCAACGCCTGTCTTGACTGAGGTGTACCCCATCCTTAGGGTAGGATAGGGGCTGTACTAAGAGAGGGATGCCAACCTTAACCCCCATTTCCTGTGTATTCTCTTTATGACGCCTCCTTGTTGCATTACCTACAACGTAAGTCTCGCGGGTTCTGAGCCGTCGTCGGCTGGGCAACCATAAGATGAGGTAGGATGGAAAAGATGGACACCGAAGTCAGGTAAAATAGAAAGACGGAGGTGTCAGAATGAAAGGGGTTCCGCACGGAAGGTACACGAAGGAGTTTCGAGAAGAAGCGGTGAAACTGGTAACGGAAGGGAATCTATCCTTACCGGAGGCAGCCCGCCGGCTGTCGGATTGCTTCGCTGTCTATTCGCTCCGGCCCATAGTTTAATCCTGGAACGATAGGCGGTATTTATGTGAAATGTCACCGTAATATTGGACGAGTACACCTACTTGATAAATCGGCTAACTCGGGTTATAGTGGTGAAGGATTATGAGCGGGCTGCCGGGGGACTCTTCAGGGTAACCTGCTGACCGGGAACGATAGCCGGATGATGGGATTGAAGTCTGGCAAAGAAGTCAGCGAAGGCTTCTTCGATACCATAATAGATACCGGGGCCGGGTCACTACTGGGCGCGGTGGGCCACCTTCTCAACGAGCGGGGGGTTCAGGCATACCTGGTAGGTGGTTTTGTCCGTGACGTGTTACTGCACCGTCGTACCGCTGATATTGATATTGCCGTGGCCTCTGATGCGCTGGAGGTTGCCAGGATGGTAGCTGGCGCGCTGGGTGGCAGGTTTGTTACACTGGACGAGGAAAACGGGGTAGCACGGATAATACTGGTGGGTGGTGGCGTATTCCCGGGTGAAAACCAGTGGCAGGTAGATTTCTCCACATTCCGTGGTAGTATCGAAGAGGACCTGGCGCGGCGTGATTTTACGGTAGATGCGATGGCAGTTGAACTCAACCAAATAACTACAACCGACCGGGCAGTACGGCTGGTGGACCCATTCGGAGGTCTTTTCGGCCTCCGAATGGGCATCATCCGGAGTGTTTCCGAGACCGCCTTTGAGTCCGATGCCGTTCGTCTGCTGCGAGCCGTGCGTCTGGCTGCCGAGCTTGGCTTCAGTATCGATAGTGTTACCGAAGCCCAGGTCCAGCACCATGCCGGCCTCATCGCCGGTGTTGCCGGGGAACGTATCAGGGAAGAGTTGCTGCGCCTCCTGGCCGTTCCCGGCAGTGGGCATTTCCTGGTCCACCTGGATAGCCTGGGTCTGCTTACAGCACTGATTCCGGAACTAGCCGCCGCCAGAGGCGTGGAACAGCCCGGAGAGCACTTCTGGGACATCTTCGAGCATTCTCTGAAGACCGTGCTCGCAGTCGACTTCTTGCTGCGGGAAGGGTCATGGGAGTATGGCGATGATGGGCTTTTAGCGACGGTCCCGTGGTCATCGGAGCTGACCGCGCACTTTGGCCTGGAGGTCGGCAGCGGGAGCACCGGAAGGTCGCTCCTGAAGCTGGCGGCACTATTGCATGATATTGCCAAGCCGCAGACCAGAAACATTGATGAAGACGGGCGGATGCGCTTTCTGGGGCATGCCGGAGAGGGGGCCTCAGTAGCTGTCGGTGTCCTGGAGCGGCTGAGGTTCAGCAAGCGGGAGATAAAATTCGTGGAGGCAATAGTGCTGCACCACCTGCGCCCGATGCAGATGAGTCAGGTCGGGCTTCCCAGCCGGCGAGCGGTCTACCGTTATTTCCGCGATACCGGGGATGCTGCTATTGAGATACTCTTCCTTAGCCTGGCTGACCATCTTGCCACGCGGGGCCCGCACCTGGAGATGGCTGGCTGGCAGGAGCATATCGATATCGTGGAATACGTTCTCGCTCAGCATTTCGAGCAGGAGAGCCGGCCGCAGCCGGTTAAGCTGATAGATGGCCATGACCTGATAAACACCTTCGGCATGAGTCCGGGAGTCGGGCTTGGCAAACTCCTCGAGGCGGTAAGGGAGGCCCGGGCCGCCGGGGAAGTAACCACACGACAGGAAGCACTGGAATTCGTCCGCAGCCATTTATCTACTGAGGAAAGAGGATAGATGCTCAGAAGAAACAGCTGGGTTCTCATCACCGTTATAGTAGTGTTCGCTCTGGCCCTCTGGGTGTTGCTCCCTATCGAGGGAGAAAGATTGGGGCGTCAGGGAATCCAGTTCGGGCTTGACCTTAAGGGTGGCGTCCGTCTTGTCTACCAGGCTGATTTATCAGGAGTGACGCCAGGTACTGAGGACGAGATAATGGACGGTGTGTTGGCCGTTATTGCCAACCGCATCAATCCGCTGGGTGTCACCGAACCTGACTTCCACAGGCGTGGTGACGACCAGATAGTGGTTGAACTCCCCGGGACTGACATTACCGATATCCAGAAGGAACGCATCGGACGTACCGCGTTACTCGGGTTCCGCGAACGGGTGGAGGTGCCCATCGGGGGTGAGGAAGTAGAGGTTGAAGTAGGGACTGAGGAGGAAGGTGAGGAGCCGGTTGACGGCGGAGAAGAGGAACAGGCCGAAGAAGGCGAAGGCGAGGTAGAAGAGCCGGTCGATGAGGGAGAGGAAGAGGAAAGTGAGCCGGTAACGATATGGATGTGGGTACCGGCCACGGGCACGGTTAACGGTGAGGAGAAGGCGCTCAACAGCAGCTACTTCAAAGAGAACACCTATATCGACCGCGGACAGTTCGGTGAGATAGAACTGCACTTTGAGTGGAACGAGGAGGGAATAGAACTATCCGAGCAAATTACCGGTCGACTGGTGGTAGGCAATCAGCCGCTGGGCATCTTCGAGGGGGACCAGCCTCTGCTCGGTGATGACGGCCAGCCGATTGCTCCCAGAGTCCAGGCGGTAATCACAGATAGAGGCATCATTACAGGGTTGAGCATGACGGAAGCCACAGAGCTTTCCAAGCAGTTAAACGCCGGGCGTCTGCCGGTACCGCTTACCAGAGTGGGGGAAATGACGGTTAAGCCCAAGCTCGGGGAGGATTTTGTTGACCTCAGTGTCCGGGCAGGTTTAATTGGCATTGCTCTGGTGATGCTCTTCATGATTACGTACTACCGTATCCCCGGACTCATGGCCAGCCTGGCACTGGTCTTCTATGGGGTGATAGTATTGGCACTATTTAAGCTGCTGGGGGTTACACTTACCCTGGCGGGTATCGGTGGTTTCGTCCTGTCCATTGGTATGGCTGTAGATGCCAATGTGCTCATCTTCGAACGAATGAAGGAGGAGTTCCGGATGGGCCGGGCATTAGGTGCCGCTACTGAAGCCGGGTTCAACCGTGCCTGGACAGCGATAAGAGACAGCAATATCACTACAATGATTGTCTGCGGTATTCTCATCTGGGTGGGTGGGTCTATTGCCTTCGGCGGCTCGGTGCAGGGTTTCGGTGTGACTCTACTGATTGGCGTGACAGTCAGCATGATTACGGCCATCGTCGTGACCAGGACGTTCCTGCGACTTTTCATAGGAACCAATCTGGCAAAGCAAACACGTCTGTTCACCATATACTCAGGAAAGAAAGATGTTTGATATCGTCGGTAAGAGGCCAGTTTACTTCGCCATTTCTGCGGTTCTCCTGGCAGGTAGTATCATTGTCCTGCTGGTGCTGGGACTGAACCCGGGGATAGACTTCAGCAGTGGCTCGATCACGACGCTGAACTTCGAGCAGGCCGTAGACCCGACCGAAGCGGAAGAGGCGCTGTCCGGTCTGGGATTCAGCAGCCGGATTGATGAGTGGCAGGGCGACCTGGTTATCCACACGATTCAGTTGACCACCGAGGAAAAGACCAGTATCAGGGAAGGCCTTGAGGAGAAGTTCGGACCTGCTGAAGAGATGGGTTTTGAAAGTGTTGACCCGGTGATTGCAGAAGAGACGGCAGGAACCGCCGGTATCGCTGTGGCCGTGTCGGCGGTAGGGATACTGCTCTATCTCACCTGGGCCTTCCGCCGCATGCCGAGGCCCTTGCACTATGGTACCTGTGCCGTCATAGCGCTGATGCATGATGTCGCCATTGTGCTCGGAGTGTTCTCTCTCCTTGGCGGCATATTCGGCTGGGAAATCAACCTGATGTTTATCACAGGCATACTCGCAGTGATTGGTTACAGCGTGAATAATACCGTGGTGGTCTTTGACCGGATACGGGAAAACCTGCAGAGGGGAGTCAGCCCGAACTTTGAGGTGGTGGTCAACAGCAGCCTGGTGGAAACCATGAGCCGCTCGTTGAATACCAGCCTGACGACACTGGCGGTGGTGCTGGCCCTGGTGCTGTTTGTCGGTGTATCAATTCAGAACTTCGCTGTGGTCCTGCTGATTGGTGTTATTGCCGGGACTTATAGTTCTCTCTTTGTAGCGCCCCAGTTGCTCGCGGTCTGGCATAAGGGGAAGTGGCGGGGCTTCGTGCAAGGCCCGACCCTGACAACACGATAGGTCCGGAAGAGAGGATTCCCCGGGGAGGAACAAGGCCGTATGTTCTCCACGAGAAGTGGTGCTGCCAGACTCGCCCTCGGGACTATCATTGTCTTGATTGCCGTTAAGGTGATTGTGGCGGTGGTAACCGGCAGCATCAGCATTACCGCCCAGGCGACAGACAGCTTCCTTGACCTGATTGCCGTAGCTATCACCCTCTTCGCGGTCCGCATGGCCATGATGCCCGCTGATGAAGAACACCCTTTCGGTCACGGCAAGGTTGAGGGTATTGCTGCTATTATACAGGCAGTGCTGATTGTCGGCGCTGGTGGCTTCATCGTCTATTCTGCAGTTATGCGGATAGTAGATGGTGCTACGGTGGAAATGACTGAGGCCGGCATCGGCGTTATGCTCTTCTCTACGGTCGTCAGTATCTTCCTGGCGCGTCATCTGTCCCGGGTATCGCGGTCCACCAGGTCGTTAGCGCTGGAAGCGTCTGCCCGCAATATCACCGCCGATATCTATTCTGCCGCCGGTGTCCTGCTGGCGATGGTGTCGATACGCCTCACCGGACTGGCCATTATTGACCCTATCATTGCCCTCTGTGTTGCCATACTGATATTTAAGTCCGCCTATGATGTCATCCGGAAGTCTGTCAGGGAACTGGCTGATGCCCGGCTGCCGGAGGAAGAGGAGAAAACACTGACCACCACTATCATCGAGCACCGTGGCCAACTGGCCGGTTTCCACGCAATACGAAGTCGGAGGGCAGGGAACCAGCGCTTCATCGACCTGCACCTGGTAATGCCCCGAAATGCCAGCCTGGAAGAGGCTCACGCTATGTGCGACCACATCGAAGAGGATATCAAGACCAGGCTGCCCGGTACCAGTGTCACCATCCATTGTGAGCCCTGCCAGGTGGAGTGCGCAGAGTGCCGCGTACTCGGTTGCAGTCTCCGGCAGTAGGGGCCTACACCCTACGGCAGTAGGGGCCTACACCGCCTGCTGGATACCGGACACGATAAACCAACCCCCGAAGCCCACCAGCAGCAGGCTGCACGCGATAAACAACCCTTCCTGGAACCGTTTCCCCCACAGCGCCTGCGTCCTGTATATCAGGACGGATACAATCGTGAGCCACACCAGGTCGCATGACCAGTGGACCGCGGTGAACGCCACCAGCCCGGCAGCACCGTAGTCGACCACCTTCATGATGAGCATACTGCCCACGGTCGCCCACCACAGCAGGAAAAACGGGTTGAGGGCGCTGAGGACGATGCCGGCAGTAATCGCGTTGTAGGACAGGTCCCGGCCCTGATGGACCACCTCGGTGCGGGCGCGGAACATGCCGATTCCGAGCCAGATAATCATCGCTCCCCCGGCTATGCTCAACACGAGTTGCACCGTGGTATTCTCAAAGAACCGGGCAAAGCCGAAGTATATCAGCAGTATCAGAGGGACCTCTATCACGGCGTGGCCGATGGCTATCAGTGGCCCTGCCCAGGGACTGCGGTAGCTCTTGGCCACGGTGATAGCAAACATCGGTCCGGGCATCATCACGCCGGACAGTGAAATTACGGCTACACTCAGCAGGACTGGCAGCAAGGCGGCACCTCTCCCAGATTGTAGCATACTGACTTTATTTCACACACTAAGGTTATACGTTCTCCTTGAGTTCACCGGCTTGATTCACTATACTTGCGGTATAGTACGGGTTGGCATTCCTTGGGGGTGGCCGATATGTCCCTGGACCTTACGAAGCTCATTTCCCAGGTGGGCGACATGGTGGCTCGGCTGAAGGCCAGAGGCCGGGAGCGTCAGGAACGCCTTGAGCATGCCCGGGAGGCCCTCGGCAGGTATGCCGGTGACGTGGATGCCCTCAGAAACAAGATTGATGCCAGCCGTACCACCTGGCTGGTGGCCGGTCTGGTGGATGGGCTTGACGGGCATCACGGGGCGCCTGCCACGCCCGCCGACTTCACCGTGGTTGCCACTGACGGCTCCCATATCGACGTTGACCGGCACCGTGCCGCCCGGTGCTACCTGATAAACATCGGCTCGGTGGTGCTGCGCTACGGTACCAGTCCGGCAGCCGTTCTGGACAGCCAGCCCAGTCTCTATTCCGGGGATGAGGACCTGGTGATTGCCGCACCCGGAGTGCGCGGTCGTGAGCAGGTGATTGAGGGTGCGCTCCTGGGCATGAAGCGTGCCGTCGATGAAGCCCGTCGTCTGTCCGAGTTGGCGGCCGAGACGTCAACGGATAGCCCGACCGTGGCACTGCTCGACGGCTCTCTGATACTCTGGGGACTGGAGCCATACCCCGAGTTCGTCACCGAGGAGTTGCTGGACAAAGGGTTCCTGAGGTGTCTGGAGAGACTGCGCAAGCTGAGCGGGGAGAGACAGCTTGCTGTGGCGAGCTACATCAGCTTTCCCCGCAGTATGGATGTCGTCAATGCCCTGCGGGTGGCGCTCTGCCCCCGGGAGACAGTCGACAGCGACCGCTGCCTGACCTGTGAGACCAGGGAATGCGACGCCGTGGCCGGTGTTCGCGACCGCGAGCTTTTTGCCGGGCTGCTTGAACCGGGGGAGAGGTCGGACACCTTCATCAGCTCCTCCAAAATCCAGAGTCGGTACGGCCCCCACCAGGTCCACTTCTTTTATCTGAACGTGGATAACGAGGTTGCCCGGATTGAGGTGCCTCACTGGGTGGCAACCAGCGAAAGTCTGCTTGGCCTTACCCACAGCCTTATCCTTGACCAGTGCCGGCGCGGACACGGCTACCCGGTGGTGCTGAGTGAGGCCCACGAGAAGGCGGTTGTCACCGGCGCCGACGCCGCCAGCTTCTGGCGGCTGGTGGAATCGTCCCTAGTGGAGGAAAAACTGCCCACCACCGGCTCGGCAAAGAGCTGGAGCAAGAGAACGAGGTGGGTCTAGCCATTACTTACGGAAGTACATGCTCGTAGTAAGGAGAGAACGGCTGTAGACGACTTGAAGAATCTCATGCCGGTGGGGAAATCAGGAGTAAAACCTGCTGCCAGGGTCTTATCCCGGGCGTTTCATGATTCCCCGATATTTACCCATCTGCTTCCGGACCCTGTGGAAAGGAAGAACAAGCTGCACTACCTTTTCGAAATAGTGGTTCGCGATAGTATTCGCCACGGGGAGGTCTACGCGACTTCTCAGGACCTGGAAGGTATAGCCGTGTGGATACCCTCGGAAAGGGGCGAGAGTATGTCGCCAGGGAGAATGATACGGTCTGGCGCATTGTCTCTCCCATTCAGATTCGGAAGAGACTTCTCGTCAAGGCAGGGTCCTGTTACCGCTTCTATTGACTCGGCGCACAAGCGTCATGCACCTTTCCGCCACTGGTTTCTCCAGGCTATCGGTGTAGACCCCGCTTATCAGGGAAAGGGGTATGCCAGTAGACTGTTGAAACCCATGCTTGCCAGAATAGACAGGGAGAATATGCCCTGCTATCTTGATACCGAAGAAGAGAAGAATGTTTCCATTTACCAGCATTACAACTTCAAGGTACTTGAGGAAGCGGAAATCCCGAGCACCGATATTGTTCTCCGGGCCATGTTGAGGGAGAAGTCCGGTCAGCAATAGCACCCTGTTGCACCGTTTGACCGTGTGGGTATACAATACTCACCAAATAACAAGCATCAAATTCCAAAACCCAAAGGGGCGGGTATACAATACGATGGAGGCATATTTGTAGCGGTATGCGAAGAAGAGCCACTGTTATCGTAGTGAAGGACGGGAAGGCACTGCTGATAAAGGGCAGAGGGCAGCATCGCTGGTCTTTCCCGGGTGGGAGAATAGAAAGAGGTGAGACGTTTGCCGTTACGGCGGCAAGGGAGTTGTACGAGGAGCTGGGATTGCGTGCGGCCAGGGTGACCCGCCTCCGCGATGGTGATTTCGCCACGTCTCAGAATCAGCACAAAGCGTTTCTTGTGGAAACTGACGATGAACCACACGTCCTGGAGCGTAGCATAGACACGTTCACGTGGTGGGACATGAAGACCCCCGTACCAGTATTTGAGCACGTTACAGCGGTAGTCGGTGCCTACCATCGTCAAGCGCACACCAGAAGGGAGTCGAAGAGGGGCGAAGCCCTTCTTACATAAATCTTCCCCTTCCCCTGACAGGGGAAGGGGATTAAGGGGATAGGGTACCTTCACAGGAAAAAGGATATATCCCTGGAATTATGAATTATACCAGGAGGAAACGTTAATGGGCACCAAGGGTAGAAAGAACGTCAAGAAATCCAAGCAGAAAAAGGAGAAGAAGGAAGAGAAGAAGAAGTAGAGAACCGGGAATGACTGAATCAGCGGAAAGAGTCGGTGAGGTAATCGAGGCCGGCACCACCCAGTTCGTCGCCGAGTGCTACGAGCTCTACCAGCCGCCGCCATTGGGCAGCCTGGTGCAGGTGGGCGATGCCGGAGAAGAGCTTCTCGGAGTTGTCTATTATGCCACCACGGCCAGCCTGGAGCCGGGACGGCGTCCCATCGCCCGCGGTAAGGATGAGGTTTCCGAGGAGGCGGTCTACCAGGCCAGCCCCCAACTTGAAAAGCTGTTCCGTAGTGAGTTCAGCGCGTTAGTAGTGGGACACGCCGAGGGGCGTAAGCTACTCCAGTACCTTCCGGCGCGGCCGGCCCGCATCCACAGCTTCGTCTACCGGTGCCCCCCGGACAGCGTCAGGGACTTCAGCACTTCATTTGATTTCCTGAGCCTGCTACTCAGCACAGCGCTACCGGTATCGGTGGAGGAACTGGTCGCGGCAACCCTGCGCCAGATGAGCGCGGCCCACGAGGACAACCGGGGCTTCCTCGTTGCGGCGGGGAAGGAACTGGCGACGCTCCTCAGTGGCGAGTACGGCCGGCTCAGGGCGATTCTGGAGAGGATTGTGCCGCCGGAATAGGAGTGCTGTCTGTGTAATGAACGATTTCAGGTTCAATGACTACGGAGTACTGACTGACGGCGAGATAGAACTCGTTGTCAGTCAGAAACGCCCCGCCAATCCACAGAAGGGGTATCTACCGATGTACGAGTTTGATATTCACCTCCCCGGTAAGCCCGGGGCGATTGGCGGCGTCAGCCTGCGGATTGGGAATACGGAACACGTGATAAAGTATGCCGGTCACATCGGGTACGGGATTAACGAGAGATACCGGGGCAACCGCTATGCCGCCAAGTCCTGCAATCTCGTCAGGCAGGTCGCTCTAGACCACGGCCACAATGTATTGTGGATAACCTGCAACCCTGACAACCATCCGTCGCGCAGGACGTGCGAAATACTTGGCTGTGAATTTGTTGAGATTGTTGACCTGCCGGAGGATACCGACATGTACCGGGAGGGTGAAAGGCAGAAGTGCCGCTACAGGTGGGACCTGGAGGAGTAGGTAGTGACTGAAGAGAATATCAATCAGCGGCTCGGTATCGTTGTTTCTGGTTCGGTAGACAAAGGCACTGAGGTCAGGCTGGATAGCGCGGCTTCGGTGGAGGATATGGTCGTCGGGCGCTATGTCACTATTGAGGGACGGCAGCGGCGTTTCTTCGGCATGATTACCGATATCAGCCTGGGCGTGACCGACCCCGAACTTACCGTGGCCCCGCCCCGTGAGGTCGATTCCTTCCTGTCCGAGGTGCTCAGCGGGACGGCAACCTACGCGACTCTCCACGTCCTGCCCATGCTGACGATGGGTATCGAGGGGCCGGAGCCAGTGAAGACCGTTCCCAGCCATTTCTCGGCGGTGAACCTGGCTTCGGACACGGATATGGAGCTTATCTTCGGTGAAGAGGACGATACCCGCTTCAACGTCGGTAACCCGCTGGATATGGAGACCAAACTGTGCCTCGACCTGCCGGAATTTGTCAAGCGCTCCAACGGCATCTTCGGCAAGAGCGGCACCGGCAAGACCTTCCTGACCCGGATTCTGCTCATCGGTATGCTCCAGAAGAGCAAGGCGGTTAACCTGATATTCGACATGCACAACGAGTACGGCTGGGAGGGGAGCAGTGAGGAGGGCCAGCGTAAGGTCAAGGCATTGAAGCAGCTATTCCCGGACCAGGTAGCCGTGTTTACCCTGGATGAAGAGAACTCGCGACGCCGGGGTGTGAGTACCGACTTCGTGGTAAGGATAGGGTATGACGAGATTGAGCCGGAAGACATTGTATTGCTCCGCCAGACGCTGAACCTCACCGAGCCGGCGGTTGAGGCGGTCTATCAACTGCATCGCAGGTTCCGTGGTGAGTGGATAGAGAGGACGCTTGCCCTGCAGGACTCCGATGAAATACCGGAAGGTCTGAACATACACGAAAGCACCCTGAAGAACCTCCAGAGAGGTCTCCAGACAATCCGGCGGCTGCCCTTCATCCAGCCCCACGTGCCCACCAATGCTGTCCGCACCATGCTGGAATACCTCGACCGCGGCATGAACGTCGTCCTTGAGTTCGGCCGGTACCGCGATATCACCGCCTATATGCTGGTGGCCAACATGCTCGCACGGCGCATCTATGCCCAGTACCAGGAGAGGATGGAGCGGGCGATGGGTGAGGGTCTTGCCCAGCCGAATCCCCTGGTTATCACCATTGAGGAAGCGCACAAGTTCCTCAACCGGGAGGTTGCCAGCCAGGCTATCTTCGGCACAATCGCCCGTGAGATGCGCAAGTATAATGTCAGTCTGCTGGTAATCGACCAGAGACCGAGCGGCATCGACGAAGAGGTTATGTCCCAGATGGGCACCAAGATAACCTGCCTGCTCGACAACGAGAGGGATATCGACAGCGTGCTTGCCGGTGTTGCCGGGAAGAATGAGCTGAAGTCGGTGCTCTCCAGACTGGCCCCGAAGCGGCAGGCGCTCATCTTCGGTCATGCCGTGCCGATGCCGGTGGCGTTCCAGCCCCTGGAGTACGGCTCGGCGGAGTCCTACAAACGCTTTATGCCCGCCGGAGATACCGGCCAGCGGGCGCAGAAGGACATCGAGGAGCTCTGGGACTGATATGTCTCCCCCTGGCTTCGAGCGAGTCGAGCTTGTAGGTGACAGGGTGCGGCTTCGTCCCGCGCGACCCACTGATGCTGCGGACGCCTACCGTCTCGTGTCCGACGAAGAGGTGCTATCACGCCTGTTGTGGGAGGGCCCAGCGGACGAAGCAGAGATGTCCGATGTCTTCCGCCGCTGGCAGGCAGGACTGGAGACCGGCGAAGACTACAACCTGGCCATTGATCGTACCGACAACCCTGGACTGATAGGATGCATCGGCTCTCGCCTTAGAGAGCACCCTTTGCAGGCCAACGTCGGCTACTGGCTGGGTGCGCCCTACTGGAACCGGGGCTACATGACCGAGGCGATTCGCCTCATCTGCCACTTCTCCTTTGAGTATCTCGGTGTAGTTCGCGCGCATGCGGGTGTATTTGTCGGGAATGTGGGCAGCAGACGGGCGCTGGAGAAGAACGGTTTTTCCCTGGACGGTACCTTGAGAAGCGACGTTATCAAGCGTGGGGAGTGGCGGGACGAATGGTTTCTCAGCCTGCTGCGCTCCGAGTGGGAGGGAAACCGGGAGAGGTTTCTTCCCCGGCAGGAGGATATTGTCGTAATGAGGAGCGGCGAATGACGCCTGCCAGTCGCCCCCGACCGGAAAGGGAATCGCTTCCCGTGCAGACCAGGCGACTGCTACGTCATGCCGGTCTGCGGGCAAGGAAGGGACTGGGACAGCACTTCCTCATCGATGAGAGTGTACTGCGACTTATTATCAAGACTGCCGAGCTTGCTTCGACCGATGTTGTTGTTGAGATTGGGCCTGGGCTGGGTGTCCTGACCCGTGAGTTGGCTGAAAGGTCCGGCCGGGTAATTGCCGTCGAGCTGGACGACAGGCTTGCCGCAGTCCTGAAGGAGTCCCTGGCTGCTTTCGATAATGTTACCATAATCAACGGCGATATCCTCAAGATAGACCCGGCAGTCCTGCTGCGGGAAACCGGGGGGCCTGAGTACAAGGTGGTGGCCAATCTGCCCTACTACATCACCTCGCCGGTACTGCGACACTTCCTGGAGGCCTCGACAAGGCCGAGGACGATGGTGGTGATGGTGCAGAAGGAGGTGGCCGAAGTCATTGCCGCAAAACCGGGCCGGATGAGCCTGCTCAGTGTGGGCGTGCAGCTCTATGGTGAGCCGGAGATTGTCGGCCACGTAGCGGCAGAGTGCTTCTACCCGGTGCCGGAGGTTGATTCCGCGATACTGAAGATAAGCGTGTCCGCCGAACCAGGGGTAGCAGTGCGTGACGAGGCGGGTTTCTTCAGTGTGGTGCGGGCCGGGTTCAGCGCCTCCCGTAAGCAACTGGTCAACTCGCTGGTGCGGGGACTGGGATTGCCCAGAGCAGAGGTGCTGCGTATGCTGGAGGAGTCCGGAATCGAGCCGAGGCGGCGGGCGGAGACCCTGTCCCTTGAAGAGTGGTCACAACTGTGGAAGGTATATTCCGGAACTTACTACTGAAGCTATCCCAAAAAGGAGGGCGGCAATGCCTAATGTTTGGAAGAAACTCTTCATAGTAGCAACAATTCTACTGGTTACGTGCACCGCTTTCTGTGGTTCCTTCTGGTATCAGTTAGACGATACTAAAAAACAACTGGATGATACCAAAGCCCAACTGGTGAATACCAGGGTTGAATTAGATACTTCCAGAGAACAACTTGCTGAAACTAAGACCTTGCTGGATAATACTGAGGCTCAGCTGGCGGATACTGAGGCTCAACTAGCGGATACTGAAGCTCAGTTAGTGGATACTAAAGTTCAGCTGGATACCACCGAAACAGAGTTGAACGTTACCAATAATCAGCTAGTTACTATCACAGCCCAACTGCATTCCACCAAGAACGAACTTGCTTCAACTCAAAGTTATTTGGATACAGAAAAGAATGAAAACAGTCAAATGGTAAATCAGTACAGCAGCATTAGAGACCAGATTCATGTCCGGCTGGGACTAACACCACAAGACGAGCAGAGCTTTATAACCCCTGACAACTTATCAGTATCGGCAAAAGTACAGGAAATTACTGGAGGTTATTCTGAGAACGTAAGTGAGTACTGGCGAGATTTCGAGCTATTGTATCGGTGGGTAGCAAACAACATATCATATTCTTATGACAGCTACATACCGTTCCTTCCGGAAACCATGTCTGGTGAACTATCATGGAGTAAAGAGTGTTGGCGAACACCGGAGGAGACTCTGGAAGATGAGACCGGCGACTGTGAAGATATGGCAGTGTTACTCGCAAGCATGTTACGGGGTTATAACGAAGGAAGATATCGCGTCTGGGTCATAATAATTCATTCCAATGTCCCTGAAGTCCCGGGGCACGCAGCGGTTGCTTTCCCGGTTGCTGGCGGTAAACTCACTATTCTTGACCCGGCAGGGAATTACTATACCGGCTATCTATACGGAACTCTCCGGTCTGAGAGTACTTCTGTTGCTGTTAATCAATGGTTATCCTACTGGCAGAATGACATTCCGGGAGCAGAAATAGTCACAGCTTTCTCAGAGACTGACCATCAACAGTTTCCCAGCACAGCGGAGTTCATATCGTGGACAGAAGAATAACCCCCGTGCAAGTCTGGAGCTTGGATAAGAAGATATTTATACGAGCAGAATCACCATGCTGACTTTACAGGCACCGGCCAAGCTGAACCTGACTCTTGAAGTCATCGGCAAACGTGATGACGGCTATCACGAAATCCGCAGCGTGGTCCAGACGATAGGATTGTGCGACCGCCTCCTCTTTCAAGCCAGCCGACAAACGGAATACAGTTCAAACATGCCGGAGTGGCTCCCTGAGCAGAGCCTGGTAACTAGGGCGGTCGACCTCCTCCGCGAGGCTACCGGGTGCAACCTGGGAGTGGAGATTCAGGTCGAAAAGTACATCCCGCTGATGTCCGGTCTGGGTGGGGACAGCAGTGATGCCGCCGCCGTACTTCGCGGGCTCAACCGCTTATGGGAACTCGACCTGCCTCAGGATAAGCTGCGGGAGCTTGCATCAAGGCTGGGCTCCGATGTAGCCCTGTTCCTGTACGGAGGGACGGTCCTGATGGAGGGCCGGGGGGAGCAAGTAACACCACTACCGTCGTTGCCGACAATGTGGGTTGTCCTGGTGCTGCCGGAAATACCGCAGGAGTCAGGGAAGACCGGTCGTGCCTATGAGAGCCTTCAAGAGGCGGACTACACGGATGGTAGAGCCACCGAACGGCTGGTGGAGGTGCTGAAGACCGGCAGGGACTTCGCCCCGTCGCTGCTATTCAACGCCTTCGAGCGTAGTGCTTATGCCGGTTCCTCGGAACTGATGGCATGCCGGGAGCGGATGCTCTCCGCCGGTGCCGATAACGTCTACCTCGCCGGGTCAGGACCGGCGCAGTTCTGTCTCTTGAAGGAGAGGGACGGGGCTGAGGGACTGCACGACCGGTTAAGTCGGCAGGGGATGGAGGTATATCTGGTGGAGACGCTGGCAACCGGAGAGTGGCTGAGCTAGTTCAGCAGCTAGAATAAACCGCCCGCACCAACTATAATTGATTACAGGAGAGAGCCCGCGCAGACGCGGAGAGAGTCCGCACAAACACGCTAAAGGAGTATGAGATGACCGATACTGAGCATAACCTGCAGGCTGCCTTTGCCGGAGAGAGCCAGGCTAACCGCCGCTACATTTTCTTCGCGGAGAAGGCGGAGAAAGAGGGCCACCCGCAGATAGCCAGGCTGTTCCGGGCCGCCGCCGAGGCAGAGACGATTCACGCCCGCAACCACTTCAATGCCATGGACGGCATCGGCTCGACCAGGGATAACCTGACGGCAGGCGTTATCGGCGAGCACCGTGAGTTCACCGGGATGTACCCTTCGTTCATAGAGCAGGCCAGGATTGACGACTACAAGCGGGCGGAGAGGACCTTCGACCTGGCCAACCAGGTGGAAAAGGTCCACTACAACCTGTTCCAGGAGGTGCTGAAGGCCCTGGAGTCCGAGCAGGAAATAAAGGACGAGCCTGTTTTCGTCTGCCAGGTCTGCGGCTTCACTGTGGCCGGGGAAGCCCCGGAAAAGTGTCCGGTCTGTGGTGCGCCGACAAAGTCATTTATGCGGGTTGATTGAGGGCTGCGGCACAGGCCTTAGTGTTCGGCACCCCGCCGCCACCCCCTACTCCAGCTTCCCATGCCCGTGCGACAGCAGGTAGGCCTCTATCGCCGCCAGTCTCGCGTCCTCGGGGAAGCCTTTCATGCCTTCCAGTAGCTGGTTTACCTCATCCTCGGGGACGAGTATTATCCCCAGATATCTGATGGGGGAACTGGTGAAGGAAGCCAGCAGGCCGCCGATAAGGGGAATTCCCCTGGTCCGCTCTATCTGGTCCAGCCTGCTCATGACAAAGTCCGCGTTTGCGCTTATCCTTATGTCCACCGGCCGGAACTCGTAGACACTTTCAGTACCGGATACCGGGAAGGTGAGTGTCAGCTTGAAGTCACCCACTTCGTCGGGCACCGCGTAAGCAATATAGCCCGTCCTGGACTCACCGCTTGCCAGTATCGTTTGCCATAGCTCATTATCAAGAGACTTGAGGGGAACAGGGTCGAAGAAGTCGTCACCGCTTGCCAGCACTATCTGTTCGTTCCACTGCCGCTGAGCATCCCTCTGGCTACGAAGGTGTTCAACCTCGTACTTGATGATGAGAAAGGTATTCCCCTCGCCCGGTGTATCCCCATCAAGCTTGTCGATAATCTGGGCGCTGTGCAGCAGGAAAGCGTGGGCTTCGTCGCCGGTCCGGTCGCCGCGGGTAAGACCCGATGAACAGGCCGTGGCCGTTGCCAGGACCGCTATCATGGCCACCAGGAGTATCTTTGTCATCTTAGTCGTTCTTTCCGGTCCGTCAGTCAGACCTGCCCCGGTCAAGCGAAAGCCCCACTTACCGTAGAATACACCCAGGCAGGCCCGATAATCAACCGCGCTCCTGGAGCCACTTCGTGACCACCTCCCGTTCTTCCTGCCGGGTGGCTATCTCCCCGTCAAGCCTGGCGGCGCGCAGGCGTTCGAGGAATTCCCTCACTCCGGGGCCGGGTGCCACACCCATCTGTATCAGGCAGTCACCGGTCAGGGACGGTTTGACGTAACGCAGCCAGCCATAGAACAGCCCGATGTTCCGGCTGACTGCCGGGGAATCGGTGGCCACCGCGCTGACGAGCAGCGCCGCCGGGGCATAGCCCTGAAGAGCGGTATAGATACGGCTCGGGGCGAGATTGGCGGTAGCCAGAAGTTTAAGTTTGGTCTTGAGACGCTGACTGTCCCGCACGACCTCTGCCGACCTTCCGGGTACTCTGAGGAGTGAGATGAAGTCCTCCATCTCCTTGTCGGTCAGAGGGTATGTCAGCAAAGCCAGGTAGACGCTGGCCAGTTGTGACTCCGGTATGGTCACCTCGCGGGCCCGCTGGAACCTTGCCGAGAGCGTATGACTGGCCTTCAGTGCGGGGTGGAGTCGGGATAGCACCTTCAGTTCCTTCGCCCGCCGGAGCACTTTCTCCGGCTGTGCCTCTTTCAGGACCAGTTCCAACTCGTGCCGCACGCGGTCGCTACTGATGGTGTCCAGCATGGGTATGTCCCGGGCAAGCAGCCTGCGGGTATCCGCTTCCAACTGGAAGTCCAGCCGCTGCTCATAACGCAGGGCGCGCCAGATGCGGGTAGCATCGTCGGTGAAGCTCTTCTCGTGGAGGACACGGACCAGCCTTTTCTCCAGGTCTGCCCGGCCACCATAGCTATCAATGAGTTCTCCGTAGCAGCCGGGATTGAGGTTAATGGCCATTGCGTTAATAGTGAAGTCGCGACGGAAGAGGTCCTCGCTCAGGGAGCCGGGGTTTACCCTCGGCAGGGCACCCGGACGGTCGTAGGTCTCGGAACGTGCCCGGGCAAAATCGATGCTCCATTTGCCCCAGCGAAGCCTGGCGGTGCCGAAGCGACGGTGCACGGTGAGTTTCCCCTGCGTAACGCTGGCTGCCTGTTGTGCCAGGGCCACGGCATCGCCTTCAACCACGAGGTCGAGGTCAAGGTTGCTGCGGTCGAGGAGAAGGTCGCGCACAACACCGCCAACAAGGTAGAGGTGATATCCCTGGTAAGCGGCAATAGCGCCCACGGCCTCCAGAAAACCGGTCAGCTCCGACGGCAGGTACTCTTTTATTCTACTCGACAGGTTCTTCGTCTCTGCCATTCTCTGCTCTTATCCGGCGTAATCTTGCCAGAATTATGTTCGGACTAGTGTGGCCCGACCCACCTCGCCCGAATTATAACACACGTTCCGACTTCGGTTATTCTGGTTGTGCGCCATACACAAAGCTGATACGATGGATTGTATATACTGTCGGGCGATATCGTGCGTCGCCCGACAAGTCTGTTTTGTGGAAAGACCAGTGGAACCGGAAAACCCCGGACAACTACAGGAGACTACCGAGCGTCTCGGCACGGAGCGGCTGAGCAAGCTGCTGCTGCGCCTGAGCCTGCCCAGTATTGCCTCGATGATAACCATCTCGCTGTACCACTTAGCTGACACTATCTGGCTGGGCCAGCTCAGCTATCAGGCGATTGCCGCAGTGACGGTTACCTTCCCATTTTACATCCTGATTATCGCTGTTGGTGTCGGCACCGGCGTAGGGGCCAACGCTCTTGCTTCGCGGCGTTTCGGCGAGAGGGACATCGAGGCCACCAACTGCGTCGCCGGGCAGGTGTTTCCATTGACCGTGGCCCTTGGTATCTTACTTGTGGTGGTAAGCTCGCTTCTTGCCCGGCCGATTGCGACCCTGCTGGGCGCCAGTGAGGACATTGTAGACATGGCGGCCGACTACATATTTTTCTTCGGGTTCGGTACTCCTTTCATGCTCTTCCGCCTGATGACGCGCAACGTTTTTCAGGCTGCGGGGGATGCCATCAAGCCGATGATGTTCACAATTTCCGGCGCCATCGTCAACGTGGTACTGGACCCGTTCTTCATCTTCGGCTGGGGTCCGTTTCCGGAGATGGGTGTCGGTGGGGCGGCACTGGCGACATCGATTGCCGGGGGGGTCGGCGCCGCGCTTAGCTTCTACTACCTTATAGGCAACCGCTCCGTATATCGCCTCAAGCTGCACCATCTCAAGCCGGATTTTGCCATTATAGCGCAGATATATCGGGTGGGTTTGCCGTCAATGATGATGGAGCTTACCGAGACTATTACCTTCGCTTTCTTCAACCGGATTGTCGCCGGATTCGGCTCGGTGGCACTGGCAGCACTGGGGATAGCGATACGGATATCGGACCTTGCTTTCATGCCCATTATCGGCGTGGCGCACGGGTTGCTGCCGATTGTCGGTTTCTGTTTCGGGGCCGGCCTCTGGAAACGGCTCTGGGCAGCGGTACGACTGGCTTCGCTGGGCCTGGCGGTACTGCTGGGCCTCGCCACGGTATTCCTGGAGATATTCACCCCGCAGGCAATCGCTATCTTCAATAACGACCCGGAACTGATAGATGTCGCCGTACCGGGGATGCGCCTCTTTATCTCCACCCTTATCCTGATAGGCCCTTCGATTATGTTCATCACTACCTTCCAGGGACTGTCAAAGGGGAAAACGGCGCTGGTGATGTCGCTGGCACGTCAGCTTCTCTTCTTCATTCCGGCCTTGTTGCTGCTGCCGAGGTACATCGGTATTAACGGCGTCTGGTTGTCGATACCGATATCAGACGGACTCGGCAGCATTGTGTCTGCTGTGTGGTTGTATCGCGAGTACCGACATCAGCAGCGGAGCGGGGTGTGGGATGTTGCGCCGGTAATCGATATTGTCCCGGAATCGGTGCCGAGGGGTCGGGCCACCCTGGATTAGGGTCGGTGTCCTGCTGCCGGCTTTTGCCTTCTGTTG
This sequence comes from Dehalococcoidales bacterium, assembly GCA_016783135.1. Classification (GTDB taxonomy): domain Bacteria; phylum Chloroflexota; class Dehalococcoidia; order Dehalococcoidales; family Fen-1064; genus DUES01. Next base: position 56,731 of record JADHXC010000004.1, read on the forward strand.
TGCGGGTCTCCTATAATGGTGACGTATGAAGGTTGTTTCTGTCGTAGGTATGGCCGGAGCGGGTAAGTCAGAGGTAGCCCGCCTGTTTGCGCGAAAGGGATTCGTCAGGATAAGGTTCGGCGACGTTACCGATGGTGAAGTCAGGAAGCGGGGGCTGGTGCTGAACGAGGCCAACGAACGCACCGTCCGCGAGTTGCTCCGCAAGGAGTACGGTATGGCCGCCTACGCCAAACTGAACCTGCCCCGGATTGAAACCGCTCTGGAGACATCAAATGTGGTTATTGACGGCCTCTACTCCTGGGAGGAGTATATTTACCTCAAGGACCACTTTGGCAAAGATATATGCCTGGTGGCGGTCTGGGCGTCACCGGCTACCCGGTACGCTCGACTGGGCAGGAGACGGGAGAGGCCGTTGACCCCTGAAGAGGCGACCGGCCGGGACCGCACCGAGATAGAGAACCTCAACAAGGGCGGTCCCATCGCAGTCGCGGACTTTCTGGTTGTGAACGAGTCCGGTTTGGACGACCTTACCCGGCAAGCAAAGCACATCATATCCGTTGTGGGGGTCTGAGTTGGAGCGACTGAGCATAGACGATTATTTCCTGAAGATAGCCTCGGTGGTGGCGGAGCGTTCCACCTGCCTCCGGCACCACATGGGGGCCATCGCCGTCCGGGACAAGCATATCCTGACCACCGGCTACAATGGTGCCGCCGCCGGCCTCAAGGACTGCCTGGAGCTGGGATGCCTGCGGGACGAACAGGGCATTCCTTCCGGGGAGAGGCACGAAATTTGCCGTGCCATCCACGCCGAGCAGAACGTCATTATCCAGGCGGCCCTTCACGGTGTCAGCATGGAGGGGTGCACGATTTACTGCACCCACACGCCCTGTGTGCTCTGCGCCAAGATGCTGGTTAACGCCCGGATAAAGCGGTTCGTCAGCTTCGGGGAGTACAGCGATGACGTCTTCCGGGAGCTGTTCCGCGAAGCCGGGGTAGAGGTGGAGATAAGGGGAAGGCCGTCCGACCGTATCGGGTTCCTGGACTGACTGCAGGAGACGAGGGTATGCCGGGCAACATACACATAATTGAGGCGATAGAGTCAGACCTGCCCGCGATCGTTGCCCTACTGTCTGAACTCGTCGATACCGTGGACAGCAGGGAAGGCCTGGACACGGCGGTCGCCACGGAGAACGTTTCTACCCTCCTGCACAGTCCCGCCTGCTATCTGCTGGTGGCGAAGGACGGGAGCGATGTCGTCGGTTGCATCAGCTTCGCGGTACGCCGTACGGCCCTGCACGACGGCCTGAGCGGCCTGATTGATAAGATGGTCGTCCGCCGGAGTTCCCGCGGGTCGGGCGTCGGCCTCCAGCTGGTCCAGGCTGTCGCCGAGACGTGCCGTCACCTTGGCTGTATCGAGCTTGAGGTCAGCACCGAGAAGACCAATCGCGCCGCGCGACGATTCTACCGCCAATGCGGGTTCAAAGAGGACGCTGTCCAGCTCGAAATGCAACTGTAAGGCCTAGTCCCCTACCGCAGGTTCTCTCCCTGGTAGGTACCGGAGTATCCTTCCGTCTCTCCGGTCAGCCACATGAAGACAAGCTGGGCGACTGCTGCGTTTCTCTGGAGGCGGAAGCCGCGCGGGTTGTGCACCACCATCAGCGAGCGGGAGCGGCCGGAGTAACCGGCGTCCCAGACGGCGCCGTGCACCGTGACCCCACTCCTGAGAAGACTGGAGCGCGGCCGGGACAATGCCATGACGTTGTTGGGCAGGTTTACCACTTCATTGTAAGTGATGATATAGGCACCGGGCATCAGCTCCAGAAAATCCAGCCCATCGAATACCAGCGGCGCCAGGTCGGACACAAGTCTCTGGTTGTTGCTGACGGTAATCCGGCCCTGTGTCTGGGGCAGGGCGACCTCCCATACCGTGAAGTCGAAGCCGTTGGGTTGCAACTGGGACTCCAGGTCCCGGTAACTCTCGACCAGCGGCGGGTCTGCCTCCAGCAGCTTGCGAATATCTTCTCTCGACAGGACGGCGGTCATGATAATCAAGTATAGTACTGTCGACAGTGATGGTGTCAAGGAGTAGCCGGTAGCGCGTATGCTATAATCGGGGGGCCTGTGGAGAGAAAATTAGCTAAGGATACATTCGACCGAATAGCCCCCGGCTGGTACAACTTCCGGCACTGGTCGATATTCCGCAACGAGCTGGAGACCCTGGCGCAGAGGTGGCGGAGAGGTCGGTTGCTGAACCTCGGTTGTGCTCACGGCCCCGATTTCCTGCCGTTTACCGAAGGTTTCGACCTGCACGGCGTGGACTTCTCCGGGGAGATGCTGCGGCAGGGGCAGAAGTACGCACGTAAGTTCAGCTTCAACCCCGGCCTGGTGATGGCGGATGTTACCCGCCTGCCCTTCGCTGCGGAGACCTTTGACCGGGCGCTCTCGGTGGCTGCCTACCACCACCTGAAACGGGATGGGGCAGCGATAGCCCTTGGTGAACTCCACCGAGTCCTCAAGCCGGGCGGTGAGGCATTTATCACTGTCTGGAACCGGTGGCAGTCCAGATTCTGGCTGAAGGGGAGGGAGACGGCTGTCCCATGGCGGACCGGCGACGAGGTCCTGTACCGCTACTACTACCTGTTCACCTATCCGGAGCTGGAGGGGCTGGTGAAGAAGGCCGGTTTTCGGATACTGAAGTCCTTCCCGGAAAGCTCCTACCGTTTTCCGCTGAAGTTCTTCTCCCGGAACATCTGCCTGCTGGTGAGGAAAGAGTGACGCCTCCGCCTCCTGCCTGTTCCCGCGCTGTCCCCTCAATGAATGTTGACAAATCACGCCATCAGTAATAGCATTTCTTATAAGAGGCACAAGAACTACAGTATCATGCCGGGGAGGTGGTGTGGCTATGATGATGAAAATTACCTGTCCGGAATGCGGTATAGAAGGCAGCTTCTCCCTGTCCAACGCGAGCTACGAGGGACCGTACCGGTGTTGGAAATGCCGCGCGCTTTTCACCGTCAAGATTGCGGGTAGCACACTGGAGTCCTGTGAGCCCCTGAGCCAGGAGGAGTTCGACCGGCAGCAGGAAGTCCAGTCCATGCAAGACAGGTTCAAGCGGTAGGGGCATCCTGCCCCTTGGCACCCTACCTGCAGCGTAGTGGAGTTTTCTTCTTATGGGGGAAACAGTATCGGCTGTACTGGATAATGCACAACACCGTGTTGACAAAGTCCCGCCACCCGAGCTACGATGTGCCTGCTTGTAGAATCCGCCCGGGAGGCTATTATGCCGGTTGTTATCGTTGAGATGTGGGAAGGTCGCAGTATCGACCAGAAGAAGAAACTGGTCGAGGGGATAACCGAGTCCTTCGTCCAGATAGGTGTACCGCGGGAAGCGGTGCAGGTCATTGTCAAAGACAATCCCAAGCACAATTGGTCGATTGCGGGTAAGCTGGCCTCAGAGCCAGCACCGGAAACATAGTATCAGGTGTGCCCGGACAAATTTGCCCGGGGTTGTATTTGTAGACAGACGACAGGTAATGTGGTTTAATCTACGTGTGGTCAAGACCACCTGACGTACTGAGATAAGGAGGCGGTGATGGACTTCGGGGCTCTGGGTGTCGTTCTTTCGATAATTGTAATAGTGGTGCTGTTTTCCTTTTTCCGGGGACGTGGCGGCGTCGCGCATCGTCCGGAAGTCGTTCAATTCCTGCTCTATGACGTGAAGCTGAACCAGGTACTGGTGGATACTTTCCATCAGCGAGAGAAGCCCAGGAGACTGGAGAAGACGAACTGGGAAATCAACAAGTCAAAGATTAGTTTTCTCGGTGAGTCATTGAAAGATACCTTGAAGCAGACCTTCGATATGGTCGAAGAAGTCAACCAGGACTTAAAGATGACCAGGAAGAACAAGTCGCTCAGCTACCAGGATATCAATGTTTCCAGGTTGAAGGAACCGTTGTCCAGGTGCCGTGAGGGACTTGAGGAGTGGCTGATGGACACCATTGGCACGACCGAGGTCTCCCCGAGGTATCCATCCATCAGCGGTTTTCTGTTTGGCGAACGCTGATATCCTGTTGTAACGTCGTTCGGGACACGCCACTTATGTCATGTCAAACTTCCCGGACCAGGGATTAGTGTGTCAATTGATGGCGGTCCACCCCCCATTTCGCCTGGTAGGTCTTCTTCAACTCCCGGACATGTGCCCGGAATGCCGCCGAATGGATACTATCGGTGGTCATCACGAAGGCGTCTTCCCGGTTATCGGTATAGTAGCCTCGCCGCAGACCCACCTGGTTGAAGCCGTACCTGGTATAGAGGCCCTGAGCAACGATATTGGAAACGCGGACTTCCAGCGTAATAATACGGGCCTTCCTTCCGGCAGCCAGGTCGATAACGGACTGTAGCATCAGTTCCCCGATGCCCTGTCCCCGGTATGTTTCCCGGGTTGCGATACTGGTTATGTGGGCCTCGTCGACCAAGACCCAGAAACCGGCAAAGCCGGTAATGACCTCGTCGTCCTGCGCTGAAGGCTCTTTGTTCGGCAGCCTGTTGTTACCGAAGAGCTTCCGCACCCGGGATATCAGAACGGCAAAGCCTTTCTCCGGTGGGTCTGACTTCCGGATTGCCTCAACCAGCTCCGGAGTGTTTCCGGCCTCGGCCCGGCAGGCCACTATGTAGCAGGCCAGACGGTTGTCGAGTTCCCGCTCGAAATTGGGTGGCGGCCATTCCGTGGGGAAGGCCTCACGGTCAATTTCCAGCACCCGGTCGATATCTTCATGGCGCATCCGGCGAACGTAATCAGGCACAGGCTTATTCTCCGGCAGAGACTCATATTTATGGATAATTGTAGCACATTTACCCCGTACCGGTACGGCCAGGCAGCGTGGTGAAGGAGCGGCACTGATGCCCCGTGCCATTGTCCTACAAGCATCCGTGGAATGGGCATGATATCTATTCCATCGCCTATCCTTTTTTCGCTTATTGCGTTATATATAGTGTGCCCGATGACCGCCGGATTGGCGCTACGTCTGCGCAGGATGTAGAATGAGCGTGAGCATCTGCATGAACGGGGGTTATCTGGTGCAGGATGAACAGGACCTTGTCCACCGCGCACAGAACGGAGACAGGGAGGCTTTTACCGAGTTATACGAGACCTATTTCAGCAAGCTCTATCGCTATGTGGTTGTCCGTATAGGGAACAGGGCGGAGGCTGAGGACATGACCCAGCAGGTCTTCGTGAAGGCTTATAAGTCCATCTCCTCTTACAGGTGGAGGGGGGTGCCTTTCTCTGCCTGGCTGTTTCGTATCGCCCATAACCTTATCGTCGACTTCTTCAGGAAAGAGAGCAAGAGACCGACAGTCCCGCTCGAGGAATCGCTGGTGGCCAGTAATGACAACGTGCAGCAGGTTGTTGAGCGGCGGCTGGATATCGAGCGCGTAATGGCAGCAACCCGGCAGTTGACCGCGGCGCAGCGTGAGGTTATCAGCCTGCGCTTTGCCGGCGGGCTGGCTATCGCTGAGGTCGCCAGGACTATGGGCAAGAGTGAGGGAGCGGTTAAGGCGTTACAGCACAGTGCGATAGCAGCCCTGCGCAGAGTGCTTCTCGTGGGAGAGAACGGTGTCAAAGAATAAGGAGTTCAACAATATCCTCGACGAGTGCCTGGAGCGATTGCTCACCAGCGGAGAAACCGTGGAGCAGTGCCTGGAAAGGCATCCTGAGTATGCCGCCGAACTTGAACCGCTATTGCGGACGGCTATGGTTACCCGTGAGACGTCAACCCTTGAGCCGAGCGTGGAGTTCAGGGCCAGAGCGCGGTACCAGTTGCACTCGGAGATGAGTAAAGTGGTGGTCAGGAGGTGGCGGCCTATCCTGACCTGGCAGCCCCGCTGGGTGATGGTAGCCGTCGTTGTCATGGTGGTGATGCTTGCCGGAGGTGGCACCGTCGTAGCGGCTGATTCCAGTATGCCGGGTACTCCACTCTACGGGGTGAAGCTGGCTACGGAGAACGTCAGGTTAACACTGAGTTCTTCCGATGTTGCCAGGGCGGAGCTGTATGCTACTCTGGCCGACCGCAGGATTGCCGAGATAGCCTACGCCATCGAGAAGGGCAAACTCCAACAGGTAGAGAAGGTTACCAAACGTCTCAACAATCATCTGGCGATGATGTCCCACCTGTCCCTGGCTGTCGAGAAGATAGAGGCTGTTGCCACGGAAAAAGCCCCGGCTCCGGCACAGGACAAAACGGTGAAGGAGAGGCCCATAAGCGAAACAGCGCCGCAAAAATCGGCAGCGACGACAGCACGTCCTACGGTTGCTGCCGAAGACAGTCGGGGTCCATCGGCGCGGGCGATGTCTGAGAATGCTGCCAGAATCAAGGAGCGGACCAAACTCAGGATATTGCTGGGGCAGTATGCAATCGACCATCCGGAACAGCTCCGCGCCCTGCTAGAGCAGGCTCCGGAATCGGCAAGGCCCGCGATACTACAAGCGATAGCGATATCAGTGACCAGCTATGAGAAAGTCCTGGAGGAACTGAATAACCAGTCCGATGATTCTCCGGCAGATGGTGACTCCGGTCAGGACCAATCCGGTAACCCTCCGGCAGATGGTGACTCCGGTCAGGACCAGTCCGGTGACCCTCCAGCGAGTAATCGTATTCGCCGGGACCAATCCACCAAACCTGCGGCAAATAGCGGTGCTCTCTACTGACGTGTCATCGCTCTTTGACGCCAGAGGGACTTCGGCCCTCTGGTTTCCCCTTGTTCAGCACCTTGCTGATGTTCTGGACGAGTACAGGAGTTTGCGTCCCGTCTGCGCCTGCCGCTACAATAGTGGTATAATTGGTCTTACGCCTCCTGCGAGCATTGAGCGGGTATTGCTGTGGGCAAAACGCTAGCCGAGAAGATACTTAGCGAGAAATCGGGTACCGAAGCCCGGGCGGGTGACATTGTCGTCGCTCAGGTGGACCTGGGCTTCATCCAGGACACAACCGGTCCCCTGACAGTCCGGCAGTTCCGGGAAGCGGGGTTCCGGGAGGTGTCCGGTTCCCTTCGCACGGCGGTGTTCCTTGACCACGCCGCTCCCAGCCCGAACCGTGAGCTTGCCAACGACCACCTCTTCCTGCGCGAGTTCGTCCGTGATGCCGACTGTTTCTTCTCCGATGTCGGCGGGGGCATATCCCACCAGCTTGTGGCTGAGTCCCTGGCCAGGCCGGGCGACCTGATTGTCGGCAGCGACTCACACACGGTCACCGCCGGTGGTCTGGGGGCTTTCGCCTGTGGGATGGGCTCCACGGATGTCGCCGTTATCTTTCACCTGGGAAAGACCTGGTTCCGTGTACCGGAGAGTATCGGGGTATCGGTCAGTGGTCAATTCCCCGAGGGTGTCTCCGGCAAGGACCTCATCCTTCACCTCATCGGCCTCATCGGGGCGGATGGTGCCACCTACCAGTCCCTGGAGTTCGGTGGCGATACCGTGAGCAGGATGAGCGTGTCACAGCGTTTGACAGTGGCCAATATGGCTATCGAGGCAGGTGCCAAGGTGGGACTTTTCCCCGCTGACGATATCACGCAGGAATACCTGGTGACGCAGGGCCGGGCCGGGGACTACCACCCACTGTTCCCGGATGAAGACGCAGACTACGTGCGGATGGTAGAGATTGATGCCGCCCGGCTGGAGCCGATGGTTGCCAGACCGCATACGGTGGATAATGTGGTCCCGGCACGCGAACTGAAAGGAACGAGGATTCAGCAGGTATACATCGGCACCTGCACCAATGGCCGCCTCGAAGACCTCGAGGTGGCCGCCCGGATTCTGAAAGGGAAGAGGCGGCACCCTGAGACCCGTCTGATGGTCCTCCCGGCCTCACAGACGGTACTGCAGGCGGCTATCGCCGCGGGCTACATTGTAACCCTGCTCCAGGCCGGCGCGGTTATCCTCCCTCCGGGGTGCGGCGCCTGTCTCGGCCTGCACCAGGGGGTGCTTGGCGACGGCGAGAACTGCCTGACGACGGCAAACAGGAACTTCAAAGGCCGCATGGGCAACTCGGAGGCCTTTGTTTACCTGGGCAGTCCGGCAACGGCGGCCGCCAGTGCCATCACCGGGGAGATAACCGACCCCAGGGAGCTCTGGTAGATGGCTGGCGGACCCGAAAAGCGAAACGGAGGAGATAGCGTGCTCACCGGCAGGGTCTTCAGGTTTGGTGATAATGTATCCACCGACCACATAATACCCGGCAGGTATACCTACCTGAGGAGCAATCTTCCCGAGCTGGCGAAGCACGTCATGGAGGATGCCGATGCCACCTTCGTCTCAAGGGTAAAGCCGGGTGATTTCATCGTGGGCGGGAATAACTTCGGCCTCGGTTCCAGTCGGGAGCATGCTCCCCTCGTCATCAAGATGGCCGGGGTCAGCGCAATACTGGCGAAATCGGTCGCCCGGATATTCTTCCGGAACGCGATAAACCTGGGACTGCCGGTGCTGGTATGTGACACCGACGGCATCAAAGATGGCGACGAGCTGCGGGTTGACCTTGAAGCGGGAACGGTCACCAACCTGACCGGTGGCGGGCAGCTTGCTTTTGGCCGGATTCCCGGTGTGATGCTCCGTATCCTGGCGGAAGGCGGCCTGCTGCCCTATATCGGGAAGCACGGTAATTTCAATCTGTGAGCCACCTTCGCACCGACGGTGCGGGAAGGAGGCAGGATAATGGCCTATGACATCACCTTGATTCCCGGCGACGGCGTCGGGCCTGAGGTTACGGTCGCGACGAGGCGGGTCATTGAGGCTACCGGGGCGGAATTCAACTGGGATGTTGTCACTGTGGGGGCTGCCGCACAGGAGACGCTGGGAACGCCCCTTCCTGAGGCCGTGCTTGAATCCGTCAGGAAAAACAGGGTTGCCCTCAAGGGGCCGGTGACCACGCCGGCAGGTTCCGGGTTCCGGAGTGTCAACGTGGCCCTGCGCAAGAAACTGGATCTCTATGCCTGCCTGCGTCCCTGCAAAACCTACCCCGGGGTACCCTCGCCATTCCAGAACATAGACATCGTTATCGTCAGGGAGAACATAGAGGGCCTCTACAGCGGCATCGAGTTTGAGCGTGGTGCCCCAGAGACGGCGAGGTTGATAGAGTTTATCTCCGGGACGGTGGGTGAGAGTGTACTGCCGGACTCCGGGATAAGTATCAAGACGATTTCGGAAACGGGCAGCCGGAGAATCGTCAGGTTTGCCTTCGAGTATGCCCGGCAGCATAAACGCAAGAAGGTAACCGCGGTGCACAAGGCCAACATAATGAAGTTCTCCGACGGTCTCTTCCTGGCGGTTGCCCGGCAGGTGGCCGGGGAATACCCTGATATTGAGTTCGAGGACATGATTGTGGACAATATGTCCATGCAGCTGGTGCAGAAGCCCCACCAGTTCGACGTCATCGTGGCCCCCAATCTGTACGGGGACATCCTGTCCGACCTCTGTGCCGGGTTGATTGGCGGACTCGGTCTGGCTCCCGGGGCCAACCTCAGCGATGACATGGCAGTGTTTGAGGCTACCCACGGCAGCGCCCCGAAATACGCCGGATTGAACCGGGTCAACCCGATGGCGATGATGCTCTCCGGCGTGATGATGCTTCACCATCTGGGCGAAGGCGAGAAGGCTGACCGCCTGGAAGGGGCCATAGCCACCGTCATCGCGGAAGGCAAGAACGTTACCTACGACCTCAGGCCGGAAGCGCCGGAAATGGCTGTGGGCACCTCACAGGTGGCTGATGCCGTGATAGAGAAGCTCCGGGGTAGGTAAAGGCTCTTCATCGGAGCGCGGTTTATTCAGGCTATCGGTTTTTGATATATAATATGGTCTGGGTGCTCAGGGCGTAGTCTCGCAGCGAAGCAGGTACAGGGAGGAAGTAATGGGCAAGATTTATATCATCGACGTAACTAACAGGGATGGTGTCCAGACGGCCAGGCTCGGCCTGTCCAAGCTGGAAAAGACCATAATCAACCTCTACCTCAACGAGATGGGTATTTTCCAGTCCGAGTTTGGATTCCCGACTACTCACCACGAATCACGCTACCTGCGGGCTAACCTGGAGCTGGCCGAGATAGGAGTCCTGAAGCCAATCCGCCTGGAAGGATGGATGAGGGCCGTCGCCGAGGACGTGGAGCTATGTTTCAAGCGTGTACCCGAAATAAAGCACCTCAACCTGTCCATTTCCACTTCAGACCAGATGATAACCGGTAAGTTTCTCGGCACAAAGAACCAGCAGGACATCATTAATATGATGGTGGAGGCAGTCGACGCTGCCAGAGCTCACGGCGCGGAGACCGTAGGTGTCAATGCCGAAGACGGCTCGCGGACCAGCCTGGAGTTCCTGGTTCGGTTTGGCCTTGCTGCCAGGGAACACGGGGCGACACGCCTCAGGTACTGCGATACCCTGGGGTACGATAGTCCTTTCACGATTTACGACACGGCCAGGGCCCTGGCTGAGAATGTTGACCTGCCCATTGAAATCCACTGCCACGGCGACCTGGGGATGGCAGTGGCCAACTCTATCGCCGGTGCCAAGGGAGCCATTGATGGTGGCCAGGATGCCTACATCAACACTACTGTTAACGGCGTCGGTGAGCGCGCCGGTAATGCCGACCTCGTAGCGGTGTTGCTGGCGGTGACCAAGGCCAGGGGGTTCGGTGAGCAGTACCAGCTCGGTAATGAAATTGACCTGACAAAGTCATGGCGAATCGCCAGGTTTGCCAGCTACGCGTTTGGTGTCCCGATTCCGATTAACCAGCCCGGGGTCGGCGCCAATGCCTTCGCCCATGCTTCCGGTATCCACGCTGACGGCGTGCTCAAGGACCCGGACAACTATGAGCTCTACGGTTTTGAAGAGCTCGGCCGGGGCGAGCCGGAGCTCGTTGAGACCGGTCGTGAGATTAGCACCGGCCAGTACAGTGGCATCAGCGGCTTCCGATACGTTATGGACGAGATTGAGGGTGAGGAGGCAATTCACTTCCGTGATGCCGAAGAGGCGGAGCGGGTCCTGGAGCTGGTGCGCTATGCCAACGTACTCGCCCAGAAGCCACTGGTCGAGGATGAGTTACTGTTCATTGCCAGGCACCCGGACATTGCCAGACAGCTCCTGACGATGACGCCCCTGGGCTAGCGCCGGTACCTACCGGTTAGATTGCGCGCCACTGAGACCAGTGGCGGGTCACTGGTGCTCCCTGGAATAGCAGTCATCGGTTGAGGTGCCCCCTGCCATCCATGCTATCATGACATTATGCTTGACGGTACGCAAAGCGGTGAAGAACACGCCTGGGGACTTCTCTCCGACCTGGATCCCGAAGACGTGTGCCGTCGGGCAGACGTTGGCTTTGACTACCCTGCAGGGTGCTTCAAGCTCAGGCTGTTTTCCGCGGATATCCTGGTTTTCCCGGGTACAGGCGCATTTCCGGAGACTCTCCGGCAGCCGATATCCTGCTGGAACAACTCGGTGGCTATGCCAGGTTGTCCGCCCTGTGGTACCTGGTCGGTGCAAGGGACATCCCTGTCTCCGGGAAGCTGGTCAAGCCGGGTGATATGGGTGGAGGCGAGATATACCAGAGAGGGACGCATGTCCTGCCACTTGACAGGATAGCCGAAAGGTACGGAAGTGATGTCCCCGGTTTTCTTGCCCGGGGACGGGAGCTTGGCAGCGAACAGGCGGAATACGGAGATGCTTCCCTGAGACTCTTCCCCTTTCCCCGGGTGCCGGTAGTATTGTTGCTCTGGAAGAAAGACCCCGAGTTTGTCGCGCGGGCCGGTCTGCTCTTCGATTCGTCAGCCAGGTTTCACCTACCGGTGGACGTCATCTGGTCGACTGCTATGATAAGCCTGCTGGCAATGCTGTGAAGGTGCGGCAGGTGCCTGATTGTGGCCGCCGCGTGGAGCGACCTATCCCGGTCCTCCGTTGACAGAGGAGGTTGCCGGGCAGATAATGAGAAGGCCGGGGAGACATGCCGGGGTCAGGATGTTTAAGAACAAATACGTACGGATAGGAATCGTGGTCCTCCTGGTATTCATTATCACGCTTGTCTTGAAGGGGATTGGTGCGGCGGTATTCTGGGCTACGGGTACAGGAGCGATACTCTTCGTCCTCAGCTTTGACCTTCGTATAGAGACGCTGGTGAGAGGCAACCATGCCGATTTATGAGGAGATTGCCCGTCTGGTGGACGAAATACAGGATGACCGGAGTCACGGTGCGATTGAGTTGGCACGCCGGACGCTGGTTGTCCTGAAGGCGGCCGCAGAGCACAGCCAGGCCGATGATATTGACCGGTTTCTCCACGAGCAAAGAGGGGTTGTCCAGGTGCTGACACTGACCCGCCCGTCAATGGCACCGATACGCAACGTTGCCAATCTCTTGATAAAGATTGTATCTGACCGGGTCGGGGAACTGGATGTGAGGGCGCTCCGGGACTTCATGGTCTCGAAAGCTGATGAGATGGTAGCTGATACCCGGCAAGCGGTGGTGCGGATTGCCCGGAACACCCTGGGCCTGGTTGCCGACGGTGCCACCATAATGACGCACAGCTATAGCTCTACAGTAGTGGCCGCTCTGCAGGAGGTCAGTTCCGAGCGAAGGGGCATCAGGGTGGTTGTCACACGGTCGGGACCGGGCAGGACCGGAGAGGAGACCGCCCGGCAACTCGGCGGATTCGGGATACCGGTGATACTCATCGATGATGCCGCAGCAGCGGTGCATATGCCTTCGGTAAATATCTTGATGCTGGGTGCCGATACGGTGTGTGTCGATGGCGTGGTCAACAGTATCGGCAGCTACCAACTGGCCGTGGTCAGTGCCGCCACAAGGGTCCCCGTTTACGTGTTGTGTGATAACCTCAAGTTTGACCCCGAAATGACCTGCGAGGATGCTGACCTGGAAGAAGGAGGGCCATCCGAGGCGTTTGAGCCATCCGGACTTCTCGCCGGAGTGGCTGTCAGTAACCCCCGGTTTGATTTCACACCGCTGGAACTGGTTACGGGGATAGTGACTGAGGACGGTGTGTTGTCCACGGCCGATGTTATTGCGCACCTCAAAGGTATGGGGGACGGTTTGACGTAATCGGTATGTCACGTTAGAATTAGTAACTCTGGCAACTCGGGTTGCCCGGTTGTGGCGGTGCGGTAATACGTTCCGGGAACTACTATTTCAAGGTATTCTGTGTGGGAGTTCGGTACTCAATATGAAGGATGGGCAGAAGACAAAGAAGCAGCTACAGGACGAACTGGCCGAACTTCGTCAGCAGCACACTATGCTCAGCCAGCGAGTTACCGAGTTGGAAACATCAGAGACCCGGCAGAGGCAGCAGCGGGAAGAGATAGTTGATATCCTCCGCGCCAGCACACCTGTCGGTTTCTTCATGGTCCAGGATGGCCAGTTTCAGTTCGTCAACGAGAACTTCCGTCAAGTCACGGGCGGTAGCCCGGATGGACTACTGGGTACTGACCCGATGGCGCTGGTCCTCCCCGAGGACAGGGATATGGTCAGAGAGAACGCGATAGCGATGCTCAAAGGAGAGCGTACCACCCCGTATAAGTACCGGATTATTAGTACAGATGGTGACATCAGGTGGATGCTGGAAGGAGTTGCCTCCGTTCAGTATCAAGGAAAGCGAGCTGCCGTGGGACACTCCATGGACATCACCGAGCTTGAACGGTCCCAGGAGAAGCTGGAAGATGCCTATGAGGAGGAGAGGAAGCTGCGCCGGGAGCTTGAGGAGGAGGCGCAACGAAGGATAGAGTTCACTCGAGCGCTGGTCCACGAACTCAAGACCCCGCTGACACCGGTACTGTCTTCCAGTGAACTCCTCTACAGCGAACTCCATGAGGAACCCTGGATGAGCATTGCCGAGAACATCCACCGTGGAGCTATCAACCTGAGCAACCGGATAGACGAACTCCTTGACCTGGCGCGGGTTGAAATCGGTATCCTGAAGGTGAACCGGAAGGCGGTAGACGTGTTGCCACTGCTCCACCGGGTAGGCAAAGACATGAAGGTAGTTACCTCAGCTGCAGGGCAGTCCTTGAGGGTAATGCTGCCCGACTCTCTCCCACCGGTATGGGCTGACACCGACCGCCTGCGGCAGGTAGTGCAGAATCTGCTGATTAACGCATCCAAGTTCACACCCGAGGGTGGTAAGATTACGCTGAGGGCAAAGGAGAGGGATGGCTCTCTGGTGGTAGAGGTCCAGGACAACGGGCCGGGTATTCCCGAGGAAGATCAGAAACGGCTCTTTCAGCCCTATAACCGGCAGTTGGGTGACCGGGAGCACCTGAGTGGCCTGGGGTTGGGCCTGGCGCTGTGCAAATACCTAGTGGGGCTGCATGATGGCGAGATATGGCTGAATAGCCACGTGGGTAAAGGCTCGACCTTTGGCTTCTCGATACCCCTGGCTACATCCATCCAGCAGCAGGTGAGTACCAAGGAGGGGGCAATAAATGAAAGTGCTTCTTATTGAGGATGACCGGGAAATCATAGATGCCATTTCGCTTGCCTTCCAGATACGCTGGCCGGAAGCGACGCTGATTCCTACCCGTCTCGGTCAGAAGGGAGTTGAGCTGGTTGAGAGTGAGTCACCGGATATCGTCATACTTGACCTGGGTTTACCCGATATCAACGGCTTCGATGTACTTCGGCAAATCCGCCTTTTTTCCCAGGTGCCCACCATCATCCTGACGGTACGGTCTGACGAGGCTGATATCGTCAAGGGACTGGAATGGGGGGCTGATGACTATATCACCAAACCCTTCCGGCAACTCGAGTTCCTGGCACGAGTTAAGGCCCTGATTCGGCGACAGGTCGGTGCTGAGGAGGAATTGATTGTTTTTGGACCGCTACGCCTGGACCCCACCACCGGGCAGTTGAGCTACAGTGGCAAGGAGATTGCCCTCACCGTTACCGAAAGCCAGATAATGGCTCACCTGATGAAGAACGGAGGTCGCGCCGTTACCCATGCGAGCCTCGCGGAGGCAGTCTGGGGTGATGACTACCCCGGAGCGGCGGACAGCCTCAAGGTACACATCCGGCGCCTGCGGGAGAAGGTCGAGGAAGACCCCAGCAATCCCAGGCTCATCCTCACCAGGACCGGTATTGGCTACTTCATAGCAAGACCTGAATAGCCTTTGAGTCATCCCCCAGTGTTGGCTTCGCACCACGTTCCGCTGGCAAACTGTAACCTTTTTGTAACCTCATCATAACATGTCTTTTACCTTCCGCGGTGTATCTTTAACCAGCCTTAACTTGCCTGGTGTAGACTGATAATGGACGAGGAAGAAGAGAGGGAGGCAGCAGAATGAAAGGTCTATTGAAGTCAATCTTCGTAATCGGTCAGGTTTTTGGCCTGGTTGTGGGACGCAACTTCATCATGCCAGTTGACGAGACCCTGGAGAAGCACTGGGAACTCAATCTGTACGCCTAGGCCAGGCATAGGCGTTCACCTGAATCCACATTAAATAAAAAGGAAGAATCAGCAGCAACATGAATCTGTTTCTAAAATCGTTAGCAATCGTTGGCCAGGTGTTTGGTCTGGTACTCGGGAGCAACTTCCACTTGCCGGTCAACGAGACCATGGAGCGGCATTGGGACCTTCGGTTCGATGCCTAGATTGATAATGTTGAGCGTCAGAATCACATCCCCGGTCACTTGCAGCAGTATTGACAGTCAGTAGAAGAGTCATTAAACTAGATGAGCCTGAGGGTAGACCTCAGGCTCATCTGCACTACTGGAGAGGGTATTGCGATGGCGGATATCGATGAGCTCAGGAAAGAAGCCGAAGAAGCCAAGGAGCGGATGAAGCGGGATATGGTTGAGTTCCGCGATGTACTGCGGAAAATTGCCCTTGAAGCTGGCGAAAACGGCAGAACTAAAGCGGAAGCGGCGATGCATCGGGTTGAGAAGCGGATTGAGGAAACCGTCTCTCGTGTAGAAACAAGGATGGATAAGGCCATTGCCGTACTGTCCGACCCGGAAACCGGTACGAAGAAGGTTGTCACCAGGGAATTTGATTTCAGCGACTTCACGAATGTTGAGGTCGCTTGTTGTTTTAAGGTGGATATTGTCCAATCTGATTCGTATAGTGTGACCGTAACTGGTAATGAGAGTCTGTTCGACTATATCATCGTTGATAAACCGGGTAGCACACTGAAAATATCGGTCAAGCCGTTCCATTTCCACACCAGGCCGACACTGGGCGCGCACATCACCATGCCCATGCTCAATAAGCTGCGTCTCAGCGCTGCAGCGAAGTGTAGCGTAAGCGGCTTCAGTTCCCAGGAAAAACTCGATGTGAACCTTTCCGGCGCCAGCACTCTGGATATCGATATCGAGGCCGGTAAGACCAAGGTTGAGGTATCGGGTGCCAGCAAACTCCATGGCAATATGAAGCTCGGTGATTCTGAATTCACCCTCTCCGGCGCCAGCCGGATGGAACTGAAGGGGTCCGCAAGGGACGTTGAGCTGAATGCCTGGGGCGCCAGCGGACTGGAGCTGGCAGGTTACGCTCTCGGGGACGCCAAAGTTGACCTCAAGGGGGCCAGCCATGCAGTGGTAAGTGTTAGCGGGAAGCTTGACCTTGATATCAGTGGCAGTTCCCGCCTCACCTATTGCGGTAGTCCCACCATAGGCAGCGTTAAGGTCTCCGGCGCTTCCACGCTAACTAATAAATAACCTGCCCGGGATACCTCCACTAACCTTCGAACACCAGTACTCCGCACTATCCACCCATCCGCCCTCCTCGTTTCCCCACTTCACTTCAAGACCCCTCTTGCAGGCAACATCGTGCCTTGCTGATGAAAGACCTTTGTCCGGTGTACCATGATGCCCTCTTCATCGTGGTACCTGATTATTGATCTCGTTCAGATATATTGGTGACAAGTCGATATAGCATTCAGGTAGCAGTCATTTCAAGAAACGTCATTGCGAGGAACCTGGCGACAGGTCGCTGAAACCAGCGGCACGTAATCTTGGAGGACGGCACGAGATTGCCACGCCACTCCCTTGCTTTGCTCAGTCGTGGCTCGCAATGACAGGTAGGAGAAAAACGTGTTACTAATGTACTGGGCAAGTACAATTATTTGACTGTCGGGATACCGATTTGCTAAAGTCTAGCAGCATTGAAGGCTGACAGGGGGCAGACATGAAACTGGATGGTAAGGTAGCCATAGTCGTCGGGAGCAGTCGCGGTATCGGCAAGCAGATTGCCCTCACATTTGCCCGCGAGGGTGCTGCCGTAGCCGTGGTTGCCAGGACAGAGCAGGAAGGCGGCAAGCTCCCCGGCACCATTCACCAGACGGTCGACGAAATCCGTGCCCTCGGCGGTCGGGCAGTCGCCATCAGGACGGATATCACGGTTGACGAGGACGTGGAACGCATGGCCCGGAAGACCCTCGAGGAATTCGGGCGGATAGACATCCTGGTGAACGACGCCGCAGCCAATTTCAACTCCATGATAGCCGACCTGCCCATCAAGCGCTGGGACCTGATGATGCGGGTCAATCTGCGCGGTACCTTCATCTGCACGAAGGCGGTGCTGCCCACGATGATTGCCCAGCGCAGCGGCAACATCATCTGCATGACATCCGTGGCCGCCAAGCGGCGGGCACCACCGGGAGAGGTCTGCTACAGCATCACCAAGGCGGGTATCGAGCTATTCTGCTGGGGACTGGCGCAGGAGGTCAAGGAATACAACATTGCCGTCAATGACCTCTATCCCAGCGGGGCGGTGCTCACCGATGGCTTCAAGGTGGTCTTCAAGAATGTGGACCTCGGCGACGTGGAGAGCCGGATGAAAAGCCCGGAGCAGATTGCCGAGGCCGTGCTCTGGATTGCTACCCGGGATGCGAACACCTTCACCGGTCGCTCGGTAAATGATGACGAGGTCAGGGCCTTCATCGAGGGGAGAGTGGAGCCATAGTGCCTAGCCGCTCTTATGGCAGCCCGTCGGTGATGCGGTACATGTCTTCGTAGGCCTTCTGGAAGTGGGGGTCGGTCTCTTCCAGCCTGTTTTTCAGGGCGCTCATTCTATCCACGAATGCCTGCCTGTCTCCGCTCTTCACCAGGTCGGCCCACGTTTTTACGCTCTGCTGGAACTGCCCCTCAATCTCCCCGATGTCCGGGAAGCTCATCTGTAGCGAGGCGTATAGCTCCGGGTCTTCGGAGATAACGCTCTCCATCAGGGTGTAGAGTACCCTGAAGGTGGTGCCGCCGATTTGCTTCATCTCCTGGAAACGCTCCATGCTCAGCAGGGTGTCCGCCGATACAATGGCAATGAAGTGGGCCAGCCCCAGGATGACGGTCATCATCCTGTCGTGCTCTTCCGGTGCCATCAGGGAGACCCGCGCTCCCCTGGTCTCCAGATACTCCCTGACCTTGTCTGCCAGGGCTGTCTCCCCATCGTTTGTCGGTGTCAGGACGAAGTTCTGGTTGACCAGGCTCTTCGCCCCGGGTCCGAATACAGGATGCGTCCCCAGGATGGCCGCCGACGTAATGTGGCGGTGCATTATGTCCACCGGTTCCGCCTTGAGCGAGGTGAAATCGACCACGCTCTGCCCCGAGTGCGTGTGCGGGGCTATCTGTTTGACGACTGCTTCAAAGGCGTCCAGTGGCACGGATATCACGATAACGTCCGCGTCCCCTACCCGACCGACGTCGGTGGTGATGTCCACATCCAACTCTTGCTGAACGGCCCTGAGCTTCTCCTCACTCCGGCCGACGAGCAGCACCTCGTTGCCTTCCTGCGCCAGGAGACGGGCGAACCACTGGCCCATCTTCCCCGAGCCACCGATTATGGCTACTTTCATACGCTAACTCTGCATCCCTGAATCAGACCTTTTTCCGACCTGGCTCACGTAGCCCTAGGGTAGGACCCCAGGACCTTGACGAACAGGGCGGTCTCCTCCAGTTTACCCAGGGCCTCCCGTGAAGCGGTATCCTCCCGGTGCCCTTCGAAATCGAGATAGAAGTTATACTCCCAGGGCCTCTGCCGGGTCGGCCGTGACTCAATCTTGGTGAGGTTCACCTGGCTGGCCGCCAGCTCGCGGAGGAGGCCGTACAGTGCCCCCGGCCTGTGGCTCACCGAGAAGACAATAGAGGTCTTGTCGTTACCCGTCGGGGGTGAGTCATGCTTGGCAAGGACGAAGAACCGGGTGAAGTTATTGGGGTTGTCCTCTATCTCCTGGGCCATTATCTGCATCCCGTAGATTTCCGCCGCGCGGACGCTGGCGATGGCGGCACCGTCGGTTATTCCCTGTTCCTTAATCATCTTGACACTGCCCGCGGTATCGTAGGTCGGAATCAGTTCACAGTCGAGATGCTTGAGGAAAGCGCGGCACTGGCCCAGGGCCTGAGGATGAGAATAGACCCTTCGCAGCAGGTCAAGCTTCGCTCCCGGATTGGCGATAAGGCAGTGTATCACGCGTAGCTCAATCTCTCCCCGGACCTTGAGACTGGAGTCGAGGAGCAGGTCATAGACCCGGCTGATACTGCCCTCCAGGGAGTTCTCGATGGGGACGACACCGAAGTGGACCTCTCCCCTCTCCACGATATCGAAAACCGCTTCCAGGGTTTCGCAGGGTCTGACTTCGATTGAAGGACCGAAGAAATCAACGGCAGCCTCCTCGCTGTAGGCACCAATCTCACCCTGAAAGGCGACGATGAGCCCCTCGACGCTCTTGGTTACGTTGACTATCCTGCGGTAGATGCTTTCAAGGCCCTCGATGCTGATGTTCTCCTGCCCGGCCAGCCGGCGGATATTGGACATAACCTCGGTCTCCCGGCTGAGGTCCTCAAGCTGCTTCCCCTGCTTCTGCTTTTCCCGGCCGATTTCCTTTGCGTGTCTTATCCTCTCCGCAATCAGCCTGACTATCTCGGCGTCAGTCTGGTCAATCTTCTCTCTCAGGT
>JADHXC010000022.1 GCA_016783135.1 Dehalococcoidales bacterium
CGGAAGCTGATTACCTGCCCGCGGGCATGAACCCCGGCATCAGTCCGACCGGCAGCCGTCACCCGGAGCGTTTCCCCGGTAAGCTGCCGCAATGCCCGCTCCACTTTCTCCTGGATAGTGGGCGAAGTCGGCTGTAACTGAAAACCGTAGTAGCTGGTGCCGTCATACTCCAGTACCAGCGCCAGTCTTGTCATGGTTGCCGGACCAGTATGCTTCACTATCTCGCGGTTAGCCGTCGTGGATACCATCACTTCAACAGCTCCAGTTGCACCATCGGTGCTCCGTCACCCAGTCTGGGTCCAAGCTTCGTGATTCTGGTATAGCCACCGGTCCGGTCGGCATACCGGGCAGCAAGCTCGTCGAACACCTTATCGGTTACCTTCTTGCTGAAGATAAACGTCAGCGCCTGGCGACGAGAGTGCAGCCCCCCTTCCTTGCCCAGAGAAATCATCTTCTCAGCCAGGCTGCGTGCCTCTCTGGCCTTGGCTTCAGTGGTAGCTATCTTCTCATGGTTCAGGAGGTCAGTCACCAGATTACGGTATAACGCCCGCCGGTAGCCTGAACTCCTGGCAAGTTTTCTGCCGGACATCCTATGGGCCATAGTTTCCACCTGTGTTTGTCATCATTCCTCGTCAAGTCCCTCACCGACTTCAGACGGCTCCTCCACCCCGGATAGTATTTCGGCCTCGTCAGCAGTATCCTCCGTGCCTGTCTCTTCCTCACCGGAGTCAGGCTCCTCCTCCTGTTCGGCCAACGGCTTGAGAGACAGCCCCAGATCATTGAGGCGTTCCTCGATTTCCTGCCTGGACTTCTGCCCGAAATTACGCAGTGACATCAGCCCCTTCTCACCCCGGCTGACGAGTTCACCCACCGTGGTGATGTTTCCGCGTCTCAGGCAGTTCATCGTTCTCACGGAGAGGGCAAGCTGCTCTACCGGCATATTGTACTGTTCCTCAGAGATTGCCAGTTGGGTAAGCTCCATCTCCATCTCTATCTGTTCCGGCGTACCAAAGTTAACAAAGGAGTTCAGCATCTTGACCAGAATCTCAGCGCTCTTGCTTACCGCCTCGCCGGGTTCTATGGTACCGTCGGTCCACACGTCCAGACTCAGGCATTCCCGACTGACTTCCTGACCTGCATGCACCAACTTAACCGTGTAGTTGACCTTGCGTGTCGGCGTAAAAATGGCGTCGATTGGTATCACACCCAGCACCAGGTTGTCACTGGACTGGGCCTCCATATAGCCTTCACCCAGTTCGACATCGAACTCAACGTACAGCCGTGCATCCGGTGAGTCCAGCGTGGCCAGATACAGCTCCGGGTTGGCAATCTCAAAGTCCGAGGAGGGATTGATGTCCGCGGCGCATACGCGTCCCTCACCGGCAACATCCAGAACCAGCTTGCCCGGCTGGTCAGCAAGAGGTTTCAGCCTGAGCGCCTTAACATTGAGGAGGAACTCTACCACGTCTTCCCTCACATTCGGGATAGGACTGAACTCGTGCTGAATCCCCTCAATTTTCACGTGGGTCACTGCGGCCCCGGGGAGGTGGCCCAGCAGCACCCGCCTTAGAGAATTCCCCAGGGTAACGCCAAAGCCCTTTACCAGTGGCTCAGCCTGGAAGCGTCCGTAGTTGTCTCTGGTTTCTACGCACTCTATTTTAGGTATTACCAATTGAGACAAAGTGCTACCTCCCTATCGTGAGTAGTACTCAACGATACTCTGCCCCTCGAATTTTATGCCTGCATCTTCCGGAGTCGGCATAGACAGGACTTGCCCCACCAGGTTCTGCCTGTCCAGAGAGAGCCAGCTCGGAACTGCCTTTCCTGCTATCTCTTCAGTCACCTGCTTGTAATACTCGTTCTTGGTACTGGCCTCACGCCAGCCGATTGTGTCACCTTCTTTTACCATGCACGATGGGATGTTGGTCCGCCGACCGCTCAGGACGATGTGGCCGTGCAGAACAATCTGGCGAGCCTGACTACGGGAGTCGGCAAAGCCGAGACGATAGACCACGTTGTCCAACCGTCTCTCCAGAAGTACCACCAGATTGTCGCCGGTGACGCCCGACTGGTGTTCCGCTGCAATAAAGAAGCGGTGGAACTGCTTCTCCAGCATCCCATAGGTATAGCGGGCTTTCTGCTTTTCTACCAGTTGTAGACCGCGGTCGGAGACGCGACGCCGGCGAAACCGCCGTCCGGTGGGCCTCTTTCGCCGCTCCATAGCGCATTTCTGCGTGTAACACCGGGCGCCTTTGAGCATCAGCTTCTCACTACAGCGCCGACATAGATGACAGACTGGTCCAATATATCTTGCCATTTTCTATCCTATTCCCGTCTCCTCCTGGAAGGTCTCACACCCGTTTTTCGTGCGAGAGTTACATCCCTCGATACTATCCCGATACAAGTTTACACTCGCCTCTTCTTGGGGGGCCGGCATCCGTTATGCGGTAGCGGCGTGACATCCCGAATACTGGTGATAAACAGGCCGGTACCCTGGAGAGCACGAATTGCTGCCTCGCGCCCGCTACCCGGACCCTTAACATAAACCTCCACCTGGCGTAAGCCCTGTGCCATGCCTTTCCGGGCCGCGTCCTGGGCGGCCAACTGGGCAGCGTAAGGAGTCCCTTTGCGCGACCCTTTGAATCCGGCAGTCCCGGAGCTCCCCCAGGCAATCACATTCCCTTCGGGGTCGGTCAGAGTCACCAGAGTATTGTTGAAGGAAGACTGCACATAAGCTCTCCCCACGGGGACAACCCTGCGTTCTCTCCTCCTTGACCTGGTCCGTTTCTTCGCTGGCATCCTGCCCTCCTGTCAGGTTAGACCTGATTACTTCTTGGTGGTACCGCGCTTCTTGCCGCGGCCGGCAACGGTCTTGCGGGAACCACGATGGACACGAGCGTTAGTTCTCGTCCGCTGACCCCTGACCGGTAAACTGTGGCGGTGTCGGCTGCCCCGGTAGCTGCCAATCTCCATGAGACGCTTGATGTTGAGACTGTGTTCCTTCCTGAGCTCGCCTTCAACTGTATACTCCCGGTCAATGACCTCCCTGATGCTGTTAACCTCTTGCTCAGTGAGGTCATCCGCCCTGGTTTCGGCCCCGACACCGGTTTGCTCCAGTACCTTACGGCTCACATTGGGACCAACACCATGAATATACTGCAATGACACCCATATCTGCTTGTTCCTGGGGATATCTATTCCGGCTATACGCGGCATCTGATTACCTCCTTATTCAGCAGAATCCTAGCCCTGTCTCTGCTTGTGACTGGGTTTGGAGCAAATTACCCTGACCACGCCCCGCCGCCTTATCACCTTGCACTTCTCACATCTGACTTTTACTGAAGCTCTGACCTTCATGGTAATTCCTCATTCGCTTCAAGCTCTGCTTGAAGCCCTGCTCTAAATCCTACTTTAGTCGGTAGGTAATCCTACCGCGCGTCAAGTCATACGGGGATAACTCTATCAATACCCTGTCCCCGGGCAGCACTCTGATGTAATGCACTCTCAGCCTCCCGGAGATGTGCGCCAACACTTTGTGCCCGTTAGGCAGTTCAACGCGAAACATGGCGTTGGGTAAAGCCTCGGTTACCACTCCCTCTACCTCAATAGTTTCCTTCTTGGGCATAGACTCCTTACAACGACTATAGCTTCGTGAGCACCTCAGGCTCACCGTCAGTGATGGCGATGGTATCCTCGAAGTGCGCCGAGAGACTGCCATCCCTGGTACGCACCGTCCAGCCATCATTATCCCGCTTCGTAGCCCACCCACCGATGTTGAGCATCGGTTCGAGCGCCAGGGTCATCCCCTTCACCAGTTCCGGGCCGGTCCCCGGTCCGACACCGAATGTCGTCACGGTACAATTGGGCACCTGCGGGTCTTCGTGCATGTCCTGCCCAATCCCGTGACCGGTATATTCCCGTACCACCGAATATCTCCTCGATTCAGCATAATCCTCGATGGCCGCCGAAATGTCTCCCAGCCTCGCCTTCGGACGGGCAGCGGCAATACCGGCTCGCAGGGCACCCTCTGTGGCCTCCAGAAGCCGTTCCGCCTCGGGGGAGATTCTGCCTACTCCCACGGTTATCGCGGCATCCCCCTGGAAACCCTGATAGATTGTCCCGAAGTCCAGAGACACTATGTCACCCTCATTGAGGACCCTTTCCCCCGGAATTCCATGCACTATCTCGTCATTTACTGATACACAGACTGTGGCCGGATACCCCCGGTACCCTTTGAAGGATGGCTTTCCACCCAGCTTCTCCACTTCTTCAGCGGCAATGACATCCAGCTCCCTGGTACACATTCCCGGCTTCACTCGTGACCTCAGCACATCCAGCACATTCGCTACAATCCTACCAGCCTCGCGCATTACGGCAATCTCCTGGTCGGATTTAATAATAATACTCATCCCCGGCTCCGTTGACCGATAAGGCTTCCGCCAATCGATGCCAGTATCCTCTCCCCGACCTCATCCACTCCACCTTCGCCATCTACCTCGAGCAGCTTACCCGCCCGGGTATAGTAGTCAATCAAGGGTGCCGTCTGGGCGAAATACACACGTAATCTCTCCTTGACCGTCTCAACGGTATCATCGGCACGCTGGTAGAGTTCACCACCGCACCGGTCACACTTACCCGGCGTCTTCGGCGGCGAATTAAGCGCGTGATACGGAGTCTGGCACTGGCGGCATATCCAGCGCCCGCTGAGCCGCTCCAGCAACTCTGTCTCAGACACCTTGATATATACCACCTTGTCCACTGTTTTCCCCTGTTCCACCAGCGCTTCGTCCAGCGCCTCGGCCTGTTTCAGATTCCTGGGGAAGCCGTCAAAGACCACCCCGTTCACACAGTCCGGGGCCGCTATACGCTCCAGTACCATCCTTATTGTAATTTCGTCCGGCACCAGTTGCCCTTTTTCCATGTAGGACACGGCCTGCCTGGCCAGCTCCGTTTCCTGCTCTTGCGCCTCACGGAACATATCGCCGGTAGCAATGTGCGCTGCCTTCAGCTTCTCCGCTACTACGGCTGCCTGCGTTCCTTTACCTGCCCCGGGCGCACCCAGGATAACTATATACACCTTCTGCTCCTACTTAATAAAGCCTTCGTAGCGCCGCATCGTGAGCTGCGCCTCCATCTGCTTCATGGTATCCAGAACAACACCAACAACAATCAGCAGGCCCATGCTGGAAAGCTGTATTACCTGCACGTCACTGACCTCACGGGCCAGGAACGGGATGATGGCCACGAACGCCAGGAAAAAAGCGCCCACCGCCGTTATCCGCGTTATCACATGGTTAAGGTAGCTGGAGGTATTCTTACCGGGACGAATTCCGGGGATAAAGCCTCCCTGGCGCTGTAAGGTACCCGGAAGGTCCTGCTGCTGGAAAATGACCATGGTATAGAAGAATGCGAAAGCAATAACCAGCGCGAAATAGAGCCCCCAGTAGAACAGTGCCAGCGGCATGGGTGCGTTCGGGTTGAATATATTCTGGATATGATTGGCCAGATTGGGGTCCATGCTGGTCGGATTGGCAAAATAGCTGGCAATCATACCCGGAAACAGTACCAGAGACATCGCAAAAATTAGCGGTATCATACCTGCCGAATTAACCCGCAACGGGATGTGGGTTCCCCCTGACTGGCGGTACATACGACCACCTCGAAAGGTGGTCCGGGCATATTGCACCGGGATACGACGGTGCGCCTCGGTGAAGATGACTATCAAGAGAATGGTAAGCAGGGCTATGAGAACGTAGGTAATCACACCCCATTCCTGTCCCCCTCCCCAGGCCAGACCACCGCCGCCAACCATCTCCCAGTAACCAGCCACAATACCGCCAAAGATAATGATGGATATTCCGTTACCGATGCCGTATTCCGTAATCAACTCACCAATCCAGACCAGGAATATGGTACCGGCAATCAGCGAAAGCACCATTGCCACTGTCGGTAGTGCCTCGGCGCTGGCAATTACCCCCTGCCGTTGCATCAGGACAAGTTGCCCGTACCCGGAGATACCCGCCAGTGGCACCACCAGCCAGTGGCTGATGCGGTTAATCTTGTTCCGTCCGGCTTCTCCCTCCTGGGACATCATCTGCAAGCGCGGTATCACCGGTGTCATCAACGTCATGATGATTGTGGCCGTAATATAGGGATATACCCCCATCGCGGCCACGCTGAAGTTCCTCATCGCCCCACCGCTGAACATGTCGAGCATACCCAGCAGGGCATTCTGCTGGAATATCTCGGCCAGCTTGACCGGGTCCACACCGGGAAGAGGTACGTGAGCAATAAGACGGAAGACCACCAGCATAGCAGCAGTGAACAATATTCGCCGCCTCAAGTCAGGAAGACGAAAGGCGTCAAGCATTGCTTGAAGGAGCCGTGGCCTATTTTGCCGGGCCCGCATTCGCCACCTCCTGAACTGTACCTCCTGCCGCCTCAATCTTGGCCCTGGCGACAGCGGAGAACTTGTGCGCCTTCACGGAAAGGGGCCGGTCAATATCACCTTCGCCCAGTATCTTGACCGGCCGCCGTAGGGACTTAACTATCCCGGCGGTTATTAGTTTCTCCAGGTCCACTTCGCTTTCCGGTTCAAATACGTTGAGCCTTGTCAGGTTCACAACCGAGTACTCGATACGGAAGATGTTGGTAAAACCCCGCTTACGCGGCAAGCGTTTTATCAACGGCAATTGCCCGCCCTCAAAACCAGGCTTCATCCGGTAACCGGCTCGTGACTTCTGCCCCTTGCAGCCCCGACCGGAATAGGTGCCGTGCCCGCTACCATCACCCCGGCCGACTCTCTTCCTGGCCTTTCTGGAACCGGGGGACGGAGATATTGTCTCCAGTCTCACTTTGCTTCCTCCACCTTAACCAGGTGTCTGACCTTGGTAATCATACCGCGAATCGAGCTGGAGTCCTCGTGGACAACGCTCTGATTCATCCGCCGAAAGCCAAGCGCCTTCAGTGTCCTCCTCTGGTCCTGGCCATAGCCAATGCCGCTTTTGACCAACGTAACTCGCAGCTTAGTCACTGGTGACAGCCTCCCCTGGCTCCGGCAGTCCCTTGCGCCGGGCGACCACTGTGGCCGGGTCCC
This sequence comes from Dehalococcoidales bacterium, assembly GCA_016783135.1. Lineage (GTDB taxonomy): Bacteria > Chloroflexota > Dehalococcoidia > Dehalococcoidales > Fen-1064 > DUES01. Next base: position 7,097 of record JADHXC010000022.1, read on the forward strand.
GGAGCTTACTCAGCGCAAATATCGTGGCCCTGGCGACATTCGTCTTGTTGGCGGTACCCAGTGACTTGGTCAGGATATCCTTGATTCCCGCCATCTCCAGCACTGCGCGGACACTGCCGCCGGCAATTATGCCCGTCCCCGGTGAGGCCGGCTTGAGCATAACCCTGGCCGCCCCCAGTTTAACGGTAATTTCGTGCGGAATCGTTGTCCCCTTCAGAGGCACGCGTATCAGGCTCTTCTTTGCGTTTGCGTTGGCCTTGTTTATCGCCAGAGGCACCTCGTTTGCCTTGCCCAGGCCGAGGCCCACATGACCTTCACCATCACCGGTTACGGCTAATGCGTTGAAGCTGAGGCGCTTGCCTCCCTTCACCACCTTGGCCACACGGTTGATGTTTATCAGCTTGTCGCTCAGCACAAGGTCTGTTGGGTCTATATTACTTATAATACGCATGATTCGTCCTGGAACCGTCTCCCTTAGAACTTCAGTCCGCTTTCGCGCGCCGCCTCGGCCAGCGCCTTGACCCTGCCGTGATATTGACGGCCACCACGGTCAAAAGCCACCTGTGTCACCCCCTGACTCAGCGCCCTCTTTGCAATCAGGGTACCGACAAGCGCAGACTTTTCGGTCTTTGCTTTGCCACCCAGTTCGCCCCTGAGCTCCGGGTCAATGGTGGAAGCCGTCGCCAGTGTATGCCCGGCGATATCGTCAATGACCTGGGCATAAACGTGGTTCAGGCTGCGGAAAACGCACAGACGCGGCCTTGAAGGAGTACCCTTTACCTTGGCCCGGACCCTGGCATGTCGCCTGATGCGGGCAGTTCTTCTTTGTTCCCTCGCCATTCGCTATCTCCCGATGGCCTTCCCGGCTTTACCCGGCTTGAGGCGCACTACTTCACCGCTGTACCTGATACCCTTACCCTTATAAGAATCAGGGGGGCGAATCCTCCTGATTCGGGCAGCCATCTCGCCGACCACTTCCTTATCAATCCCGGAGACCTTTATCCGGTTGTTTCCTTCAACGGAAAGCGTAATCCCCGGCAAAGGTGTCACCTCTACCGTGTGTGAGAAACCTATATTAATAACCAGATTATCCCCTTCCAAGCGGACCCTGTAACCAACACCGACAATCTCCAGTGTCCTCACGAAACCGCTGGTTACCCCTTCCACCATGTTGGCCAGAAGGCTCCGCGTCAGGCCGTGCAGGGACCGATGTACGCGGTCATCGCTGGGCCGTGACACCGTTAGAGTATTGTCACCTAGCGCGATTTGCATATCCGGATTAAACTGGCGCCGAAGCTCACCATTGGGCCCCTTGACGGTAACCTCGCTATCATCGATGATTACCGAAACGCCCTGCGGTACCCCTATCGGCATCTTGCCCACTCTAGACATAGAAGTTGCTCCCCGGCCTTATTACCATATATAACACAGGAGCTCACCACCAGTCCCCTGCCGCCAGGCCTGCTGGCCGGTCATCAGTCCCTTGGGAGTGGATATAATGGCAACCCCCAACCCCCCGTAGACACGGGGTATCTCTTTCTTCTGAACGTACATCCTCAATCCGGGCTTGCTCACGCGTTCCAGCCCGCTAAGTACCGGTTCATTTTTGTCCTGGTACTTGAGGCGTATCTTTATCATCCGCTGCGGCTTGCCGCGGACTACCTCATAATCACTGATGAAACCTTCATCCTTGAGGATTCGGCTGATGGCCAGCTTCATCTTCGAGGAAGGTACTAACACCGAATCGTGCCTCACCATAACGGCGTTGCGTATCCGGGTCAACATGTCTGCAATCGGATCAGTTACAGTCACCCCTTGCCCCCTCTGGCTATGGTATCCATACTACCAGCTAGATTTTCTCACTCCCGGTATCTTTCCCGCCAGGGCCAGCTCCCGGAAGCAAATCCGGCACAACCCGAACTTGCGCATATAGGCCCGGGGACGGCCACAAACGCGACACCGATTATGGTACTGCACCTTGTACTTGGGAGGACGCCTCCACTTTGCAATCTCGCACTTCTTTGCCATCTAACTCCGTTCAATCCCTACTGAAGGGCATGCCGAGAAACTCCAGAAGTTGCCTGCCCTCCTCGTCTGTTTTTGCGGTGGTTACTATCGATATCCCCAATCCCCGTACCTTGTCTACCTTGTCGTAGTCGATTTCCGGAAATACAATCTGCTCTCTGAAACCCAGAGTGTAGTTGCCCCGGCCGTCAAAAGCATTACGGGGAACGCCGCGGAATTCCCGGATGCGGGGCAGGACAACGTTCACCAGCCGCTCCATGAAATCATACATGCGGTCCTTGCGCAGAGTCACCTTCGCCCCGATAGGCATCCCGGTCCGCAGGCGGAAGGCGGCTATCGACAGCTTGGCACGGGTTATCACCGGTTTCTGTCCGGTAATTGCGGGTATGTCTCTCTCCACCGCTTCAAGAGCACGAGCATTCTGGATGGCTTCCCCAACACCAATACCCACCACGACTTTCTCCAGGCGGGGCACTTCCATCACGTTCTTGTATCCGCCGACTTCCATCAGGCGGGGTACAATCTCATCTCGATATCTCTGTCTCAGTCCTGCCATCTAGTCGACCACCTCATCACAAACACGACAGAAGCGGGTCTTCCTGCCATCCCCCAGCACACGGTAACCAATCCGAGCCGGATGATTGCACTTACTGCAGAGAAACATCACGTTAGATATGCTAATGGGTACCTCTCTCTCAATAATCCCTGCTTGTTTGACCTGCGCTCGCGCCTTGCTGTGCATCTTTATGAAGTTGACGCCTTCAACCAGCACCGTATTACCCTTGGTATAGACGAAACGGATCTTGCCTTTCTTACCCTTGTCCTTGCCGGCGATTACCAGCACGTTATCATTCTTTCGTATATTCATTGTCCCGTCGTCCTCACAAGACCTCAGGCGCCAGTGATATTATCTTGGTGAAGTTCTTGTCCCTCAGCTCCCTGGCCACCGGCCCAAATATCCGGGTACCCCGGGGATTGTTCTTGTCGGTGAGAATCACGGCCGCATTTTCATCAAACCTGATGTAGGAACCATCCGGACGCCGGTAGGGTTTGGTAGTACGGATAATGACCGCCCGGACTACATCTCCCCCCTTCACCGCACCACCCGGAATGGCCCGTTTCACGGAGCCGACGATAACGTCCCCGATGTAGGCATATTTCTTCCTGGTGCCACCGAGTACGCCGATACACATCAGCTGCCGGCCCCCCGTGTTATCTGCTATCTTGAGTCTGGAATTGGATTGAATCACTTCGCTCTATCCTGTAGATTCCTCTTCGTTCGTTTCCTCTGGTTCGCTTTCTGCCACTATCTCCTCAGGCTCCAGCACCGGTTCCTCCGTCTGGGTTTCCAGCTCCACCGGTGTTACTTCCACGACCTCTCCTTTGGTAATTATCTCCACCACTCGCCACCGTTTCTCTTTAGAGAGGGGCCGGGTCTCCTCCAGCCTGACAGTATCGCCCAGCCCGCACTCGTTCTTTCCATCGTGTGCTTTGTACCGGACGACTCTTCGAATCGTCTTCCTGTATACCGGGTGATGCCGAAACGTCTCTACCGTTACCACGGCAGTCTTGTCCATGCTATTGCTCACCACACGGCCGAATTTGATTTTGCGCTTTCTCTGCATAGTTATAATCCCTCTTCAGACCCGATACAGGTCGGGGAACATCACCCCGTGGCCAGCACCCGCTCCCTCAGTACCATCTCCATCCTGGCAATATTCCTTCTTACCCTCGGTATTTCACGGTGGTTTACCAGCTGCTTGGTAGCGGCGCGAAAACGAAGGTCGAACAACTCCTGGTGTGCTGCCTCAACCTGCTTGACAATCTCACCTGTACTGAGGGCTCGAATCTCTTCAACCTTCAACGCTTACCAGCTCCTTAGCTTGACTGACCATATCAGTACCGTGTGTCCACCGCGTGACGAACCTTACTTTTATCGGCAGTTTGTGCGAAGCCAGGCGCATCGCCTCTTTGGCTACGTCCTCGTCAACACCGGACATCTCGAATAGAATCCTCCCCGGCTTAACAACAGCTACCCAGTGGTCCGGTGCACCCTTGCCCGAACCCATCCGTGTCTCTGCGGCCTTCTTGGTAACCGACTTAGACGGGAAGATACGTATCCATATTTTACCACCACGACGAACGTGATGCGTCATGGCGCGCCTTGCCGCCTCTATCTGGCGGGCAGTAACCCAGGCTACCTGCTCGGCTACCAGCCCGTAGTCACCGAAGGCAACCCTGTTCCCGGTCTGTGCCTTGCCGCGTCGCCGCCCCTTGTGCGTTTTACGGTATTTTACTCGCTTAGGTTGAAGCATCGCCTTCTCCCTGGTTTTCAGAAGCTTCCGGAGTTGTTTCCGCCTCGGCTACCGGCTCCTTTGCGGTCTTCTTCGGCTTCTTGACCTCAGCCTTTGTATCAGACGCAGCCTTGGTGCGCCTCTTTGGACGCGGTTTCGCAATTGCTTCAGCGTCTGCTGAAGCAGCGTCCTCGGACTCCGGGGCTGGTTTTTCCGTTGTGCTGGTATCCTTAGCCTTAGCCCTGGCCTTAGGCGCAGCCCTGGTGCTCGCCTTCGCTCCGGTTTCTGCGGAAGCTGCTGCCGTGGCCCGTTTTCTCTTTGTCGGTTGGGCCTTAGCTTCTGCCACTGCCTCAGCAGGTGTCTCCTCAACGACGGTCTCTATCACTGCCTCAACAGTTGTCTCTTCAACGACTGCTGCTGCCGTGGCCCGTTTTCTCTTTGTCGGTTGGGCCTTAGCTTCTGCCACTGCCTCAGCAGGTGCCTCTTCAATGACTACCTCTGCCACTGCCTCAGCAGGTGCCTCTTTAACGACTACCTTTGCCGCTGGTTCCGCTGCCGCACCGGGAACGGCCACCGGTTCGGTGATAACCTCCTCAAGCTCTACTTCCCGTGGTGCTGGCAGGATATCACCCTTGTACAGCCATACCTTCACCCCGATGCGTCCCATGTTAGTGCGCGCCTCGGAGAAACCATAGTCAATATCAGCCCTTAACGTATGCAGGGGTACCTGTCCCTCATGCATCGTCACTCGCCGGGCTATCTCCGCGCCGTCCAGTCTACCGGCAATGCTTATCCGCATCCCTCTTGCACCGGCCTGCATTGAACGGAGCAGTGTCTGTTTCAGGGTCCGCCGGTAAGCGATACGACGTTCAATCTGATCGCATACGTTTCTGGCCACCAGCTGGGCATCAAGCTCAGGTTGGGGTACTTCCCGGATGTTCAGCTGGACCTTCTTACCTATCAGGGTTTCAAGACGACCCCTCATTTCGTCAACACGCTGACCACCTCGCCCGATGAGAATACCGGGGCGAGCAGTGTGAATCGTCATTGAAACATTATTCGCCTGTCGGTCAATCTCCACCAATGAGACCCCGGCTTCCGGATACATTGATGCAACAACCTTTCGTAGCGCCAGGTCTTCCTGAAGGTATTCCATATAGTGACGGTCAGCGTACCATTTCGCCTGCCAGTCACGGATGACGCCTAGTCTGAAGCCTGTGGGATGAACCTTATGTCCCATTAGCCCTCCTGGTTAGCAACAATGACCGTTATATGACTGGACCGTTTCAGAATCGGCTTGACCCGTCTCCGGGCACCGGCACGATACCTCTTCAGCGTCCGTGCTTCGTCCGCAGCGATACCGACGACCCGCAGGTCGGAAGACGGTATCTGGTAAACACTCTCCGCATCTGCCGCGGCAGCCTTCACCACCTTGGCCACAATCCGGGCATTCGGCGAAGGAGCAAACCTGAGTATCGTCAACGCCTCTTCCACCGGCTTGTTACGCACCAGGTTGACCAGCCGGCGCATCTTCTGTGCCGACACACCGGTATCTTTGGCTACGGACTTAATCTGCACTGAATCTCCCTACCCGGCCTATCTTCGCTTTCTCTGTACGGTGGTCTCCGCCTTGGCGGAATGCCCTCTGAAGGTACGTGTCGGGGCAAACTCCCCCAGTTTGTGTCCCACCATGTTCTCCGTAATGAAGATAGGTACATGTCTTCGGCCGTCGTGTACACCGATGGTGAGTCCCAACATCTCCGGCAGGATGGTACACCAGCGCGCCCAGGTCCTGATTATTGTCTTCTCACTCGCGCGATTGGCAGCCTCCACCTTCTTCAATAGCTTGGGGTCAACGGCCGGACCTTTTTTTGTAGACCTTGACACTTTACTTCTTCCCCCGCCGTCTGATTATCAGTCTATCTGAAGACTTGTTTTTCCTGGTCCTGTAGCCCAGAGCCGGCTTACCCCAGGGCGTCTTCGGTCCAGGCATGCCTATCGGGCTCCTGCCTTCCCCACCTCCGTGAGGATGGTCTCTCGGGTTCATTGCCGAGCCTCTAACCGTAGGCCGCCATCCCATCCATCGCTTGCGGCCCGCCTTACCCAGGTTGATGCCCTGGTGCTCGACGTTGCCCACCTGCCCGATGGTAGCCATGCACTCACTCCGAATCAGCCGCACCTCACCGGAGGGCAACCGGATGTGGGCATAGCCGCCTTCCTTGGCCATCAATTGTGCTGCGCCACCGGCACTCCGGACCATCTGGCCCCCTTTGCCTTTCTGCATCTCTATGTTATGTACCATCGTTCCCGTGGGAAGTGCTTTCAATGGCAGCGCATTGCCGGGTTTTATTTCGGCATCCCCGCCAGCCTGTACTTTATCGCCGACACTGAGTCCCTGGGGAGCGAGTATGTAACGCTTGTCGCCATCTGCATAATAGATCAGTGCGATACGTGCCGAACGATTCGGGTCATACTCGATAGCAGCTACTTTACCAGGAACGCCAATCTTATCCCTTTTGAAGTCAATGATGCGCAGCCGGCGCTTGGCTCCACCACCCCGGTGACGTACCGTTATCTTTCCCCGGTTGTTTCGCCCCGCGTTCTTCTTCAGCGGCATCAGCAGCGATTTCTCCGGCTTCGTCTTGGTTATCTCATCAAAGCTGGAGCCGGTCATTGCCCGCCTGCCGGGTGATGTGGGGCGATATATCTTCAGTGCCACTCTCTAATCCCTTTTTCCTGTCTATACGCTCTCGAAGAACTCTATCTTGTCACCGGGTTGAAGCGTTACTATCGCCTTTTTCCAGGACGGGGTACGGGCCTGCCGTCTCCCGACTCTTCGCTCCTTGCCCGGTACGGTCATTACGTTTACTGCCGTAACCGTTACCTTGAAGGCCTGCTCCACAGCCTGCCTTATCTGCGGTTTGGTAGCTACACCGGCTACCTCGAAGGCATACTTACCTTCCATCTGGAGTATGGCATTCTTCTCGGTTACCAGAGGGCGACGCAGCACATCATAAAGGTGCATCAGTCTCCCTCCTCAGCCGATTCCTCACCCCAGAGCTCTTCCGCCTTCCTCACAGCACCCACCTCCATTACCAGTGCCTTATTGGATATAATATCCAGTACGTTGAGTACACTGGCCGGCCGGGTCTTAATCCCGGGGAGGTTGCGGGCTGACTTGACCACGTTTATCTTCGGCTCGGATGTAACTATGAGCGCTGTGGAGTCCACCTTGAGTGTCTCCAGAATACGTACCATCTCCCTGGTCTTCGGTTCATCGAGCGATAATGCTTCCAGAATCGTTAACTCTCCGTCCCTGGCTTTGGCTGAGAGTACACACCTCAGGGCCAGACGCCGCATCTTCTTCGGCATTGCCTGACGATAGCTCCTCGGTTTGGGGCCGAAGGTGATGCCCCCTCCCCGTCGCAATGGCGATTTCACGCTGCCTGCCCGGGCGTTACCCGTGCCTTTCTGGCGGAACAGCTTCCGCGAACTGCCTGTCACCTCGCCCCGGGTCTTCGTACTGGCTGTCCCCTGGCGAGCATTGGCACGTTGCCTGACCACCGCCTGGTGCACCACGCCTTCATTAAACGGCACACCGAAGACCCGGTCACTTATCTCTATATTGTCGACTACTTCGCCGGTTAAACCGTACACCGGGGCCTGCATATCTCTACGTCCCCTCACCTGATTCCGTAACCAGGTCCGATTTCTCAACCAGGGTTGTTTTCTTTATCAGTAGTAATCCGTTTTTGGGTCCGGGCAAAGCACCCTTGACCAGCAGAATATTACGCTCCGGGTCAGACCGGTACACCTCCAGATTACGCACCGTCACCCTGTCGCCACCCATACGTCCCGCCATACGCGTTCCCTTGAACACACGACCCGGAGTGGTGCCTGCACCCACCGAGCCGGGGGCACGGTGCCGGTCAGACTGTCCGTGAGTCTTCGGGCCACCTTTGAAATGGTGCCGTTTCACCACACCGGCAAAACCTTTGCTCCTGGATATCCCGGTGACATCTATCAGCTCGCCAGCCTCAAACAGGCCGGCATCCACTTTGTCCCCTACCTGGATATCCCCGGTGTCTTCAATCCGGAACTCCCGCAGGTATCGAAACTTCCCCAGCTCTTTAAGATGCCCTCGCTGGGGCGAGTTAACCCGCTTGGCCTCCCCAAATCCGAGCTGGACGGCGCCGTATCCTTCTTTCTTCTCTGTCTTGACCTGAATCACACAACAGGGTCCGGCTTCGACAGCGGTTACAGCCTCCATCTTGCCGCCTTCCCTGAATATCTGGCTCACGCCAATCTTTTTACCGATGATACCCGGAATCATTTCGTCCTTTGCCTCTGCCTGTTCTATAACTTGATGTCAAGCTCAACCCCTGACGGCAGATTGAGCTTCGTCAGGGCATCGATGGTCTTTGATGTGGTTTCGACAATGTCTATCAGTCGCTTATGCGTCCTGATTTCGAACTGCTCCTGCGAGTCCTTGTCGATGAAGGGAGACCGGATAACGCTGAATTTCTGGATATGAGTCGGGAGCGGTATCGGTCCGACAACAACCGCACCGGTCTGCTCCACCGTCTCCACAATCTGCTGTGCAGACTGGTCGACTATCTTATGGTCGAAACCCTTGAGCTTGATACGTATCTTCTGTTTAGGCATACCGCGCTATTCCTGCTTTGTCTGTAGTTTTATCAGCCGGTCCATCCGGCAGTTCCTGGTAATTGTGAAACTCCAGGGAGTGGGTTGCCCTGCCCTGGGTTTCCGACCGGAGGCTGGTTGTGTAGCCAAAAGTCTCCACCAGTGGGACAATAGCCTGGATAACACACGTTTCACCGTGTGTTTCAATCAGTTCTATATGCCCTCGCCGGGCACTTACGTCACCGATAATATCACCAAGGAATTCCTTGGGTGTGACTACCTCCAGCTTCATCACCGGCTCCAGCAGTACCGGCCGGGCTTTTTTAACACCATTCTTCAATGCCATCGAGCCTGCTATCCGAAAGGCCAGCTCCGATGAATCTACTTCGTGATAGCTGCCATCCATGAGAGTTATCCTGACATCAACCATGGGATAGCCCGCCAGGACCCCGGTCCCCATGGCTTCCTTTATACCAGCCTCAACTGGAGAGATGTACTGCTTCGGAATCGTCCCCGCCCGGATATTATTGACAAACGCAGAGCCGCTGCCTCGCTCCATGGGCTCCATCTCAATAACGACGTGCCCGTATTGCCCATGGCCACCGGTCTGCCGTACAAACCTGCCTTCACTCCGTGCCGGAACAGTAATTGTCTCTTTGTAAGCAACCTTCGGCCTGCCCACCTTAGCATCCACACCGAACTCGACGAGCATACGGTTAACAATAATCTCCAGGTGAAGTTCGCCCATACCGGCGACAACCGTCTGACCCGTCTCCTCGTCGTAGTTCACCTTGAAGGTGGGGTCTTCCTCGGTCAGCTTCCGCAGGGCCTCTCCCATTTTGTCCTGGTCGGCTCTGGTCTTCGGCTCAATGGCAATCGACAGCACCGGTTCGGGGAACCGTATCGACTCGAGAAGCACCGGCTGCGTAGCCTCACATAGAGTATCCCCGGTGAAGGTGCTCTTGAGGCCAAGCGTAGCCACGATAGCCCCGGTATCAGCGGCATCCATCTCCTCGCGCCGATTGGCATGCATCAGGAGCAGCCTGCCGATGCGCTCCGTTTTGCCACGGGTCGAATTGAATACCTGAGCACCGGCCTTTACCCTGCCGGAATACACCCGAAAATAGACCAGCCGGCCCACAAATGGGTCCGTCACTACTTTGAAGGCCAATGCCGAGAATGGTGCCTCATCCCTGGCAGGTCGGGTTACCTCACCACCCGCTCTGGCATCAATTGCCCGTATCGGTGGCATGTCCAGAGGAGACGGCAGGAAGTCCAGGATTGCATCCAGCAGTAGACGGACCCCCATGTTCCTCAGAGCGCTACCGCACAGTACCGGTACTACCGCATTCGCCAGGGTCGCCCTTCTTACTGCCTCTCTCAGGTCATCAGCACTGATGCTTTCACCCTCGAGGTAAGCCATCAGAATGTGGTCGTCAAGCTCAGCCAGTTTCTCAATCATTGCCTGGCGAAACTTACTACACTTCGCCTGCTCCGATTCCGGAATGGCAATCTCCTCCGGTAGTGCATCACGGTCATCCTTATAGGTCCAGGCCTTGTTCTCAATCAGGTCAATGACGCCAGTGAATGACTCACTGCTGCCCAGTGGTATCTGTACCGGCAGCGGTTGAGCGTGAAGCCTTCCCTTTATCATTGAGACGGTACGGTAAAAATCGGCACCCATCCGTTCCATCTTATTAACGAAGCATATCCTGGGTACCCGGTACCTGTCCGCCTGCCGCCATACAGTCTCCGACTGCGCCTCAACACCGGCCACGCCATCGAAAACGACGACGCCACCATCGAGTACTCTGAGGCAACGTTCGACCTCAGCAGTGAAATCCACATGCCCGGGCGTATCGATAATGTTGATGCGGTGCTCCTGCCAGTAACAGGTAATGGCGGCCGATGTGATAGTGATACCGCGCTCCCTCTCCTGCTCCATCCAGTCCATCACTGCGGTGCCTTCGTCCACCTGACCAATTTTGTAGGTGAGTCCGGTATCATAAAGCATACGTTCAGTGACGGTGGTCTTGCCAGCGTCAATATGAGCGATGATAGCTATGTTTCTTATCCGCTCCAGCGGATAGCTTCTGGGCACAGTATTATCCTTTGTCACAGTTATCGGACTACGGTTAATGGTAGACCACCTCTCACCACCGGTAATGGGCAAAAGCCCGGTTGGCTTCAGCCATACGATGGGTATCATCACGTTTTTTGACCGTGGCCCCCTGCCCCTTGGAGGCGTCACTGAGTTCGGCGGCCAGTTTCTCCGCCATTGACTTGCCGGTCCTCGCCCTGGCCGAATCCACCAGCCAGCGCAAAGCCAGAGACTGACCGGTATCCGAAGTAACCTCCACCGGCACCTGGTAAGTGGCCCCACCGACACGGCGTGACCTGACCTTGAGCTGGGGAGTAGCGTTTCTTATCGCCAGTTCTATGTCCGTCAACGGGGATTTCGACCCCTGCTGTCCTATGATATCCAGAGCACCGAAAACTATGCTCTCCGCCTTGCTCTTTTTGCCATTCCTCATTACCTTGTTGATGAGCTTGGCGATAACAATGCTCTGATAATTCGCATCAGGGCGAATCTTTGGTCTCTTAATAGCTCGAGCGCGCCTAGACATTTCGCTCCAATCTACCTCCTGCTAAATCCCGGCGGCTGCCTTGGGTCGTTTCGCACCGTACTTACTGCGACCCCTGCGGCGGCCGTTGACACCGTCAGTATCCAGTGTTCCCCGCACTATATGATAGCGGACACCAGGCAGGTCCTTTACCCGCCCACCACGGATGAGCACCACCGAGTGCTCCTGCAACTCGTGCCCCTCTCCGGGAATGTAAGCGGTCACCTCTATCCCGTTGGTCAACCTGACCCTGGCTATCTTGCGCAGCGCAGAATTAGGCTTCTTAGGGGTGGTTGTCTTGACCTGAACACAGACACCCCGTTTCTGAGGAGCACCAGCCCCCCAGACCATCCGGTTCTTCAGGGCATTATAGACATAATGCAACGCCGGTGTCCTGGTCTTTTCAGTATTTCTTTTGCGTCCTTTTCGGACCAGCTGATTAACGGTTGGCACTTATTCGCTCCTATCCTGCACAGTCGGAATGGATGAGCTAATGCTCATCCATTCAACAAAAAAGCTAGCAGATTGAGACTGGTAGCCCAACTTGCCGACTCTAGGCTGAATCAGAATGCACAAATAATAATAGTACCACACTACTCTGACTGGTGTCAACAATCATTGAGAAGCAAGTAGAAGGGGTTCGTCAGCGCATGGTCTAAGGATTATACCAGGGAATAACCCCGAAAACCCGGAGAACCTTCCCTGTCCCCGTTCAGATAGAAGTGTAACACAACTCCCTGCAGAGAGGGGAATTATTCTTCTTGTGCAGGAAGCGGCATCGGTTGTACCGGAGTGTCACTAATGTAACGTGCGAATACACTCCCTTGAACAAAGACGTAACTTGCGCCATAATAGGCTTATTATGCATAATAGGATTATTATGACGAGTCTAACTGTCGGTAAGCTCAGAGGGTTGCAGCAGATTGCCGGTCCGGAGGGCATCTTCACCATCTGTGCCCTCGACCATCGCGGGTCTTTTCGCAGTATGATTAACCGGGAGAATCCGCAGGCGGTCACCTATGACGAAATGGTCAGCCGCAAGATGGAGCTGTGCTCTACCCTGGGACCACACGCCAGCGCCCTGCTGATTGACCCCTTGTTCGGTGCCGCCCAGTGTATCAGTCAGCGCATCCTGCCCAGGACCACCGGTTTGCTGGTCAGCACCGAGGCTACCGGCTACGAAGGCGGTAAAGAACACCGCGTAACCACGTTACTGGAAGGGTGGGGAGTGGAGAAAATCAAGCGGATGGGGGCTTCGGCGGCGAAGATACTGGTCTACTACCGGCCCGACATCCAACCTCTTGCCGGCGAGCAACTGAAGACCGTCAACGCCGTGGCCGAGGACTGCATCAAGTACGACCTTCCGTTCCTGGTCGAACCGGTGAGCTATCCGGTAGGCAATGAGGCTGACAATCCCGCTGAATTCGCCCGGCGGAAGGAAGAAATAGTCATTCAGACCGCCCGCGATATTACGTCACTGCCGATAGATGTCCTCAAGGCGGAGTTCCCCTCTGACCTGCGTTACCGGCAGGACACCTCCGAACTTGTCGATATCTGCCGCCGGCTGGATAAGGCCTCCCGTGTTCCCTGGGTCATCCTGAGTGCCGGCGTGGACTTCGATACCTTCGCTCGACAGGTGGAAATCGCCTGCCGGGCCGGTGCTTCCGGCTTCCTTGGGGGCCGCGCCATCTGGCAGGAGGCCATGGACATCGGTGATACCGCGGAGAGGGTAAGGTTCCTCTCGACAGTCGCCGTGGACCGCACCAGGAAGCTGGCCGAGATAGCTACCAGGCACGGTACGCCGTGGTACCAGCGATATGACATCAGCACCGCCGAACTGGCCGGCGTCTCCGAGGGATGGTACCGGCAGTACTGAGACCCTTGCTGCCCGGGGCCGCACGACAAGACTGAACCACCTCCGCGACAGTGTGTTATAATGGCCCCGTCCAGGTGGCACCCCCCTTCTGAGGGGGCTCCCGCTGGACACGGTATTCCCCACTGAATATGGAGGGCATACGGATGGTGTCTACCCGATTCTCTCTCGAAGGTAAAGTCGCACTGGTAACCGGCGGCAGTCGTGGTATCGGTCAGGCCACTGCGCTGGCATTCGCCGAAGCTGGTGCCGATGTGGTGGTGACGAGCCGAAAGCTGCCTGACCTGGAGCTGGTGGCCGAAGACATACGGGGTCTGGGCAGGAAGTCGATAGCCGTGGCAGCGCATATAGGCCGCATGGACCAGATACAGGGCCTGGTCGATACAGTCGTCGCCGAATTCGGCAGGATTGACGTCCTGGTAAACAACGCCGGTACCAGTGTCGTCTGGATGCCGGCGCTTGAACTGGAGGAAAGGGCCTGGGACTCGATAATGAACCTCAACCTGAAGGGTCTCTTCTTTCTCAGCCAGGCCGTAGCCCGGGTGATGAAGGAACACGGCGGCGGCAGTATCATCAATATTTCTTCGGTGGATGGCCTGAAGCCCGAAGTGAACAACAGCGCCTACAACATCAGTAAGGCCGGTGTCGTGATGGCTACGAGGACCATGGCAAGGGAGTGGGCACAGTATAGTATCCGCGTAAACTGTATTGCCCCCGGCTTCATCCACACGCGCCTGATGGACTCCCGCTGGGAAGTTGACCCGGAGAACCGGGCGGTAATAGACAGCAAGATACTGCTGGAAGGCGTTGCCCAACCGGATGTGCTGGTCGGTGCGATGCTCTACCTGGCATCCGATGCCTCCGCATATCAGACCGGGCAGACAATTGCCGTGGACGGCGGTTACATGCTCACCTGAACACCGGCAGAAATATCGGGGACTGACAACTAATCAAAAAGGAGTTACATCATGGTAGACATTTCTCAGTTTTCCCTGGAAGGCAAGGTAGCCCTGGTAACGGGGGGCAGTCGTGGAATGGGCGAAGCAACCGCCATAGCATTCGCCAAAGCAGGCGCTGACGTCGCCGTAACCAGTCGGAGATTGCCCGCACTGGAAGTAGTGGCGGATAAAGTAAGGAAAGAGGGCAGGAAGGCACTGGCAGTTGAGACTCACATAGGTCGGATAGACCAGCTCCAGCCACTTGTCGACAAGGTTGTGGCCGAGTTCGGCAAGCTCGATATACTGGTGAACAATGCCGGTACCAACTTCTTCTCACCCGCCATAGATATGGATGAGAAAAGCTGGGACTCCGTTATGAACCTCGACCTGAAAGGGCTGTTCTTCCTCAGCCAGGCGGCTGCGCGCGTGATGAGGGAGCAGGGTGGCGGTAATATCATTAATATATCGTCCGTCAGCGGTTACCGGGTCCAGGTGCCCACCGGTCATTACTCAATCGCCAAGGCAGGCGTAATCATGGCAACCAAGGTAATGGCGCTGGAGTGGGCTGAATACAATATCCGCGTGAACTGTATCGCCCCCGGTGCGATAGAGACCCGTCTTTATGATTCCATTTTTTCACTCCTGCCGGAGGAAGAAGCTAAGGTACGAAAGCAGGAAGCGGCAAACAGAATTCCGATGAAGTATGTTGGTGAGCCAAAGGATATTGCCAATGCGGTGTTATTCCTGGCATCCGAGGCTTCAAGCTACGTCACCGGCCAGTCCTTTGCCGTCGACGGCGGTTCGCTGCTGCGCTAGGATGTTTACGGACTCTTTTTGGGAAATCTGGCCATAGTATAAGAAATCAAACATCCACATGTTTGTTAAGTGGTAGCAGATTCCCAAGCGTATACAGAAGGGCCCCGATACGTCGGGGCCTTTCCATTTGGCGTAGACATTCATCAAATCTGTATTCGCGCCAAATCTCCTGGTCAAACTCTGCCCAGCTGGCGTCAATCAGCATTACGCAGTGCTGTCCAGAGGTTTCTTGGGGTAAAGCTCTGTCCCTGCATCAGCATCGCGCCCCTGAACACTCGCCCTGCTACCCAGAGGAACAGTATCCCCGTCGCCACGACTCCTCCCAGGGCGGCAGCGATCGCCGACCCGGTCATCTCTCCGCCCGCACTGATTCTCAGCAGTATTCCGGTTGGCGCAGTGAACGGAATGTAGGAAAGCAGGCGCGTAATCAACCCGTCCGGCTGGTTCATCAGAAGACCCATCAACCATACCGGCACAAAGCCCACCATGGAGATCATCGGCGCCATCCGCGACGCGTCCCGGGCCGAATTCGCAGTCGCACCCACCAGTATTGCGATGGCGGCTGTCAGGAAGTACCCGGTGATGAAACACGCCAGGATTGTGACCGCCAGATTCGCAGGGATTGCCAGCCCGCTGAGGTCTGGAATCTGGTCGAACATCGCCGGCACCGTGAACGCTGCCACGACGACCCACACCACTGCCTGTGTCAACCCGATAACGCCCAGGGCGAGAAGCTTGCCCGCCATGATAGAGAACGGCGAGGCCGAGGTGATGACCAGTTCAACCAGGCGGTTCTCTTTCTCTTCGGAGACGCTGGTCACCATGTTGCCGACACCCGCTATTATGCTGAACATCAAGAGCATGGCGAAGAACACCGGCAGAATCATTTCCCATATCGCCCGTGCAGTGGTTCCGACTTCCGACACGCTGCCGTCATCTGCCACCTTGAAATTCTTGAAGACAGCCGGTTCGGCAACACGCGCCACCAGCTCAGGGCTCACCTGGCTCAACTGCTCCGCAACCAGTTCTTCCACCTGAGCCCGTTGCGCCAGCAGCTCAGGGCTCAACAGGCTATTCTGCTGCGCCAACAACTCCTGGGAAAGCAAGCCCCAGAAAGCGCCTGCATCGTCCCAGTTTTCATCCCAGATTAGTTTGAACTCCGCGTACTGTTCGACTTTGCCTGACGCGAGGTAGTCGTCCGCGACCACGTAGAGGGAGCCTATCTCCCCACGCTGATACGCTTCCAGACCTTCAGCACGCGTCCCGTACCTGACCGGAGCTTGCCCTTCCAGTCCCGAAAAGACGCCGCTGTTGTCAACAAAACCGATCCGTCCCAGGTCCACCTCCCCGGTCACCCCGGACGGTGGGGCGTCGCTGGCGATTGCCTCCTGGATAAGCGGCACGACCCATATCGCGGCCACCATCAGGAGGCAGATTGCCACCGTGAAGAAGAGATATCCGCCGCTGCGAAGGTGCCGTCTTACCTCCTCTGCGAATATAATCCATGTCTCATTAGACTTTCCGCGCACGAGACACCTCCTCGATGAATATGTCGTTCAGAGACGGCATCATCCGTTCAAACCTGTCGACCTGGATTCCGGATGCAGCGTATGACTGAAATATCTGTTCAGGCGTTCGTCCCTCACCGATGTCGTACTCAACCGTGTCGTCCGGAAGCACCTTCATGTTATCGTTCCGCAACTCGTCCGGAACGCCGGCAGCCTTGACCTGCACGGACTTGACGCCGCGCTCACGCCTGATATCGCCAAGGTTTCCAAATAGAAGCAAGTTCCCCTCGGAGATAAGCGCAATGCGTTCACACATCTCCTCAACATCGGACATGATGTGAGTGCTGAACATGATGGTCGCCCCGGCGCGTTGGTGCTCAATGAGCATCTCCTTCATTAACTGGACATTCAGCGGGTCAAGGCCTGCAAACGGCTCGTCCAGGATGATGAGCTCAGGCCGGTGAGCGATGGCAATGATGAACTGGGCCATCTGCCTCATGCCGCGGGATAGAGTATCAACCTTCTTGAGGCGGTATTCGTGCAAGCCGACCTGTTTTAACAGTTCGTCGGCACGGGACTCAGCCTCGGTGAATGACAGGCCCTTCAGGCGGACAAGGTACCGGATGGCATCCAGCACCCTTGCTTTGGGTGGCAGTCCGGTCTGCTCAGGCAGGTAGCCAACGCCCTTCAACACCGAGCGTTGGGGTTGCGAGCCGAGGATTGACACGGAACCGCTGTCCTGCCGGATGATTCCCTGGGCCATGCGAATGGTCGTGGTCTTGCCTGACCCGTTAGGGCCGAGGAATCCGAAAATCTCACCGGGCCTCACGTCGAACGACACGTTGTTAACGACCGTTCGAGGTCCGAAAGTCTTGGTGAGGCCTTCTACTTGTAGGACCTTTTCGAGCATATTTGTACTCCCTTCCCCCAATTCCTGGCTGGCATTAAGTATGCGTTTTTCAGGTTAATTCATATGCTTAACTATGTTTTACGCCCCCCAAAAGTCAAGCTCAATTATTGAGAGGCAAGTAGAAGGGGCCCGCCAGCGTATGGTCTGCGGAGTATACTACAGGGAATAACTCCGAAAACATCCGGTTAACAACAACGGCTAAAAGGACTGCGTCCTTTTAGCCGCCCTTACTATTCGCTACTTGTTGCTACTCCAGCACCGCCCTCTTATCCCCCTTCTGCTTGACCACCTCACCGATAACCTTCGTTTCAGGCAGGGCATCAGTTACCCCGCTGACGTCCTCCGGAGAACAGATGACCACCATGCCGATACCCATGTTGAAGACCCGGTACATCTCGTCACGGTCGACATTGCCCTTCTGCTGGATGAGTCGGAAAATCGGGGGTACCGTCCAGGACTTGCTGTTAAAATGTACCGCCATGCCCTGTGGAATAACGCGGGGGACATTACCGACCAGCCCGCCACCGGTGATGTGCGCCATGCCCTTGATGACCGGCAGCAGCGGCTTCAACTGGTTGTAGTAGCAGCGGTGTGGCTCCAGTAGCTCCTCACCGAGCGTGCGGGAGAGTTCCGGGTAGTAGACCTCAAGCTCCTGCCTGGTCTCACCGAAGACGCGACGCACCAGCGAGTAGCCGTTGGTGTGCAGTCCGCTTGAGGGCAGGCCAAGAAGAACGTCACCGACGGCTACTGTCTCCCCCCGGATAATCCTGTCCTTCTCCACGGCACCGATGACGAAGCCCACCAGGTCGTAGTCATCGCCGTGGTAAATACCGGGAAGCTCTGCCGTCTCGCCGCCGATGAGGGCACAGCCGACCTCGCGGCAGGCCTGGGCCAGCCCCGTGATAATAGCCTCCATTTTTTCGGGCACAAGCTTGCTCATGGCAACGTAGTCGAGGAAGAACAACGGCTCGGCACCGCCGGTGAAGATATCGTTGACGCAGTGGTTGACGATGTCCATACCGATGGTATCGTGTTTGTCGAGGGCGCAGGCAATTTTCACCTTCGTACCCACGGAGTCAGTACTGGACACCAGGACCGGGTTGTTATACCCTTTGAACTCGAAGAATCCACCAAAGAGACCGACCCCACTGAGTACTTCCGGGCGATACGTTGTGCGGGCGTGCCTGGCAATAGCTTTAGTTACTGCCTCGCCGACATCGATATCAACCCCTGCTTTCGCGTAAGTCTCGCCCATCGCCCCCTCCTCAGTACATACTCCTACCGGCTGAAAAGCCCTGTCGCCCACCGGCGCCACCAGAATACCCCGTCACCGGTAACCGGTCTTATCTCACCACCACAACGGATATAATGCTTGCAGGGCAGGACACCTCTGGGTTCTATGCCGCGCGCCCTGGCGGAGGCATGCCACGCCGCCATGCCTTCAAACGCGATGTCAATTTCGTCTATGTCTGTGAGTTCCAGTCCACATCTGTCACAGCGTAGCTTCTTCATCGCTGTTGCTTTCTCCCCTGCTCAACAGCCCACGATACCAACCGGCAGGACGCACTGTTACCGTGAATCTATGCCTTCTTATGCCGGTTGACGAACCGCCTCATCCGGGTGAGAGCCTCCTCGATATCAGCCATCGATGTGGCGTAGCAGCAGCGCACGTAGCCTTCTCCACACTGCCCGAAGGCAGAACCGGGCACCACGGCCACCTTTTCCTCGGTGAGCAGTCTCTCGGCAAACTCCTCCGAAGTCAGTCCGGTGGTCCTTATCGACGGAAAGGCATAGAACGCCCCCCTGGGCTCAAAGCAGGGCATACCTATCTCCCGCAGTCCATTGACCATAACAAGACGCCGCCGGTTGTAGTCCCCGACCATTTCGGCAGCGCTCTCTTCACCGTGCCGCAGTGCTTCAGTTGCGGCCACCTGCCCCATTGTGGGAGCACACATCATGGTGTACTGATGGACCTTGGTCATGGCAGCAATTATCTCTCTGGGGGCCGCAGCATAGCCGATGCGCCATCCGGTCATGGCATACGCCTTGGAGAAACCGCCCAGCAGGATGGTACTCGCCTTCATACCGGGTAGTGCCGCAACACAGGTGTGCTCTACACCGTAGACCAGCTTGGCGTATATCTCATCGGAGGCAACTAGGAGACCGTGACGACGGGCCACCTCGGCCACCTGCTTCATCTTCTCACGACTCATCACCGCGCCGGTGGGATTGGCGGGATAGCCGATAAGGATTGCCCTTGTTTTATCCGTGACCCGCGCCTCGACCTCCGCGGCACTGAGCTCGAAGTTCTCCTCCTCACTTGTGGGTACGGCGACTGCCTTCCCTCCCGCGAGGACAACACAGGGTTCGTAGGAAACGTAGCAGGGGTCCGATATGATGACTTCATCGCCGGGGTCAAGGATAGCCCGCATCGCCAGGTCCAGTGCCTCGCTAACCCCGACGGTGATGAGAAGTTCTGTGGCCGGGTCGTACTCCAGGTCGTACTCAGCCTTCAAGTAGCGCGCCAGCTCCTCTCGGAGTTCCGGCATGCCCATGTTGGAGGTGTACATCGTCTGTCCCTTCTGAAGGGACTCAATGGCAGCCTCGGTAATATGCCACGGGGTAGCATAGTCAGGCTCTCCGACCCCCAGCGATATCACACCTTCCATCGAGGCAAGCAGGTCAAAGAACTTGCGTATCCCTGACGGGGATATCTGGTTTGCCCGTTTGGAGATGTGGTACTTCTTCTTTTTTCCCCTGGAGTTTACCTTCGGATTGGTCGCCATACGCGTCTCCTAATATCAGGATGGTGCGGGACCCGCTACCTGCATGGAACCCGCCACCTGCATCTAGAGCATCACCGGCTGCCGCTTCACTTCTTCCTTACCTTCTACAATCTCACCGTCTTCTTTGTACCGTTTGAGGACGAACTGGGTTACCGTCTCCTTCACCCCTTCTATATGGGAGAGCTTCTGGGAAACGAAATCAGCAATCTCATGGTTGCTCTTGCCCACAACCAGGACAAACAGGTCATAGGAACCAGAGATGAGGTAGACCGTGTGTGCCTGCGGGAAACGGTATATTCGCTCGGCCATAGAATCAAAGCCAACGTCCTTCTCAGGAGTGAGTTTGACCTCGATAAGCGCCCAGACGTGTTCGTCTTCAACCATGTCCCAGTTGACTATCGTCTTGTACTTCAGGATGGTACGGTCTTCCTGGGCCTGCTTGATGAGCCTGGTGACCTCGGCCTGGGGTACACCGGTCATTGCGGCTAACTGCTTTGGGGTAGTTCGGGCATCATGCTCCAGTATCTTGAGAATGTCCTTCAGCATCTGCTAACTCCTGACGAGCGCGGTTACCGACCACTTGTCGTTTGCTTCATTATAGCAGAGTCGGAAGCGTTTGTTATCTCCGGTGCTGACCTGGAAACACTTCCCACCCGGCTCCTTCCAGGATTTCTCTATCCGGGTGACCTGGTATTCTGCACCCTTCCAGCAAAAGGACTCCGGCCTTTCCGCATAGGTATGGCCGGAATAGCACCTTACTTCCGTGTCCGATAGTCTATTATCGGACACGCTATCTGGCACGTTATTCAAAGTCGCACCTCCCGGTGAAGTAGCCCCCATGTCATTGCGAGGAACGCGCCCCTCCTGTCATTCTGAGGAGCAATAGCGACTCGCCACTGTTCCCAGTGGCGCAGCCTCTCTAGGACTCTCCGCTCTTATGCTATTTCCGAAGTCATTGCTCTGGTAACACGCCACTCTCTAAGGTGCGAATGACACCCGCCTGAGAGAATGACTTCACACCGTTTTGGGGTGTTAAAGAGGGGTGCAACCCCTCTTGAGGGGGATTTCAAGGGGGGCACCCCCTTGACCTGTCTTCCGGTCTGACATACAGAGAAGCCAGCGAAGCCGAGCCTCCCCGGGACTCTCCAATAGGCTACCCGGGGCTTCTTCTTACACTAATCAGCAATCTCCTGGTGGATGTGAACCATTACCTGCACCCCTATCGTCATGCCGTCAGTGAGGCCAGGCCACACCAGTGGCGGCTCAGTCCGGTTCCTGCTTGCCCGGGGAGTCCCTGAGCGAGTCCATTTCCCGACGCAGCTTCCTCTGCTTCCGGTACAGGTAAAACACGTATCCGAAGATAACCGCCCAGACGATGCTATATATCGCGAAAAGGTAACCCAGATTCTCCATAATTCTCTATACTCCTACTCCAACCGCAGGTTTTTCATATTCTCAATATCGGATTCCAGAATCTTGAGCGAGGTAGCCTGCCTGACCAGAAGAATGTACAGCACCGTGAAGGCGACCACGCATACCAGCAAAGCCACCAGCATGGTCGGGGCCAGCCCGCCTTCAAATATCAGGGCTGTCGGATGCTGGGTACGCCACAGGTTAATCGCCAGCGCTACGATGGGCACATTGATGAAACCCACGATGCCCAGCACGGCGCTGAACCTGGCACCCTGGCTCTCTTCCCGGGCGTAACCACGCACCATGAGATAGGCAACATACACAAACCATAAGACCAGTGTGGCCGTTAATCTGGCGTCCCATGTCCACCAGATACCCCACGCCGCCTTGGCCCATATGCTTCCCGTAATCAGTACCAGAGAGGTGAAAACAACCCCGACCTCTGCCGAAGCCCAGGCAATGGCATCCCATATCACAGACCGCTTCCACAGGTACAGAATACTGCCGATGAAGACGACCAGGAATGCGAGGAACCCGACCCAGGCCAGCGGGACATGGAAATAGAATATCCTCTGCACCGCTCCCGTGTGTTTCTCGGTAGGTGCATAGACGAGCGCCATGTAAAGGGCTGCCAGCATCAGGGCAAAGCCCAGTCCAACCAGAAGGTCGTCTCTCAGCTTACCTCTACCGTTCTTCACAGAATCTCCTCTCCCGAGTATGTGTCGGCTCACTCCTCGATAACGAACTCGAACATCAGGGTAGCTACCACCAGGTAGATTATATCAAACGCTATCATTATCTCAAGCCAGGTCAGCATGTCACTCCACGGGCCTCCTGCCAGCACACAGGTAGTAGTCTCCACCGCACCGATAATCACCGGCACGACAAGGGGCAGGAAAAGGATGGGCAACATGATGTCCCGTGCCCTGATATTCATTGCCAGCGCGGAAAACAGCGTGCCCACTGAAGTGAATCCGAGTGTTGCCAGCACAATGATGAGGGCAAGCCTGGGCAAGAAGAGAGGCAGATTGAAGAGTACAAGGAATATCGGCGTGATGACGGCTGCAATAACCAGCATGAAAGTGAAGCTGCCCGCGAGCTTCCCCCAGAAGATAACCATCCGGTCAACGGGACAGAGCCTCAGGCCTGCCAGACTGGAGTTCTCCTTCTCGATAGCGAATACCCGGTTCAGACCAAGGATACCGGCAAAGGTGAAAGCTACCCAGAGAATCCCCGGCGCTATCCGTGCCGTCGTACCTGACGCAGGGTCGAAAGCAAAGTTGAATATCACCAGTACCAGCAGGGCAAATACCAGTACGGCCGTGACAATCTCTTTGGTCCTTATCTCCGAAAGGACATCTTTCCAGAAGATGGTAAAGACCCTGGCGAACATGCCGCTCATATGTCTGACTCCGTATAGCGGTCGTAGGTTTCCCGAAAGGTCGCTATATCTATCCTGTCTTTCTGCTCCTGGTAGACAATCCTGCCTTTGTCGAGGATAACCACCCTGTCCGACATCTCGATGCCCTGCTCAAGATTATGGGTAGTCATCACCACGGTACGCTCCCCGGCACTCAGGGAGTCCAGCACTTCCCGCACCATCACGATGGCGTGGGGGTCGAGGCCGACTTCGGGCTCATCGAGAAGCACGATTGATGGATTATGAATCACGGCACGGGCAATTGATATCCGCTGCTGCATGCCACGCGACAGAGTACCGACCCGGTCATGGAGTCGAGCCTCAAGTCTTACCCAGCGAACAACGTTATGGATTTGCTCCTCCAGGTTGGGAACATCATACATCTTTCCGTAAAACTTGAGGTTTTCATATACGGTAAGGTCATCGTAGAGAAAGGTCTGGTGAGCAACCAGGCCGATTTTCCGTCTGACCTCCGTCGGGGTCTTGCTGATGTCGCTGCCGTCCAGGCGTACTGTGCCTGCTGACGGTTTCATAAGGATGGACAGTACCTTTATCAGAGTTGTCTTCCCGGCACCATTGGGACCGAAGACAGTAACGTGCTCCCCACTGTTAACTTTCAGGTTGATACCGGTCAGGGCACGGTGATTCCCGAACGACTTACCAAGCCCCTCAACCTCAATAGCCCACGCGCCCGACCCGGCCCCCGTCTCATTCATTACCGTTCGCCGTTCCCTCATGTTTCTTCAATTCGGCCAGTCGTGCATCCTTATCGGCATATCTTTGCCGGTAGGTCTCTTCATCGAGTAATCCCTGTTCAAAGTCACGGTCCAGCCGGACTATTTCATCGAGCAAGCGCTGCTCCGGGGAAACAGCCTCTCTATCATAAGCCCGAATGGTTGCCGCCGGTGTCGTCGTTTGTGCCCTGGACTTCCTCACCAGGTAGGCTGCCAGACAGAGGACCACTACCGCCCCCACAATCCACAGAACAATGGCCAGCGTGCCGCTTCCGCCGGATGAACTGGCAAGGCGGATGTCAATAGCGTCGCCCCGGTCAAGATACTCCCCCGTGAAATGAACATAATGCTGTCCATCATCAGTCTCTACCGGTTCGGCCGGGACCAGCCGGGCACTGGATACCTCGGTGTCCTCTCCCGTCACCATAACATCCAGGGCGTCCGTGGGGTAGTCGGCCTTCAGGTTGATGGTCGAATCGCCTGATTCCGACGCCGCCAACTGGTAGTAGTAGAGCAGTTGCTTCTCACCCGGCGGGAATACCATTGTAGTGACCACCATGTTGTCGACGAGCAGGTAGTCCTCGGCGGAATCCTCCGGGACCTCGAACTGCATCGCTCCCGGCGGCAGGGTAAAGACCAGTGTTCCCTGTTTTCCCTCGAAACTGGTCGCTTCCGACCCCACGTAGGTACGGTCACCGTCATTTACCAGCAAGACAACCTCGGCTACCGTAATATATTCCGCTTGAATACGCACGACAATATGACGCCAGGAAATCCGGATTGCCTGGTCGTTTGCCGTGGTATCACAGACGGGAATCTCAATGGATATCGTTGCCTCGGTGTCATTGAAATCAAGGGGGTAGTAGTAGGCAATCTTCATGTAGTTGACGCGGACCAGATAGCTGCTCTCTACCGGGATGTTGCTGAACTGAAATCTGCCTTCTCCGTCCGTCCTGGTGGTCCTTGTTTCTGCCGTCCCCTCTTCTTCTCCCACCGGAATTAGGGAGACACTCAGGTCGGCCACACTACCGCCGCCCTCACTCTGATTGACCACCTGCCCTTCAATGGTGCCATTATCCTGGGCAAAGGCAAATCCGGGAAACGGGAGAACTACCAGGACCGCTACCGCGGCAAGCAGCCAACGCATGATTTATTTCCCCGCCAGTATTGGCCGTGTGCGCGCCGTCGAAAATGCGACAACACCACCTGCCAGCAGGAGACCACCACCGAGCCATATCCAGACCACCAGAGGGTTGACCATAGCCCTGATAGTAACGGATTTGTTTTCTTGAGTAAAACCCGTCCAGACCAGGGAAACAAACAGGTCCTCCGCCGGCGTGGTACGAACGACTGCTTC
>JADHXC010000005.1 GCA_016783135.1 Dehalococcoidales bacterium
GGATTTTAAGTCCGCTGCGTATGCCGTTCCGCCACCCCGGCGTGGATACGGCTATTCTACTGCCTTACCGGGTGCATTTCAACAGAGAGGGTCGGAAAAAGAAATGGAGGCGACGGGCGGATTCGAACCGCCGAATAGAGGTTTTGCAGACCCCCGCCTTAACCACTTGGCTACGTCGCCCCACCAACCGCTGAACGGTCCACCGACCGCCGAACGGTCGACCGATCGCTGAACGGTCGGCACACACCCTATATTGTAGCGCCCCGTGTTACCTGACGCAAGCCGACGCCGCTATGCCCCGGCCACAAAACCGGCAAGCCTCTTCTCTATGATTTCACACGCACCCGTGATTATGCCGTCGATGACTTCCTTCACCGTGGGGATGTCATGGATGAGGCCCACCACCTGCCCGCACTCGACCAGGCCCGCTTCAAGCTCGCCGTCGAAGTAGGCCCTGGTGGAATTCTGTCCACTGGTGACGGTCAGAAGCTCCTCCAGCGTAGCGCCGCGACTCTCCATTTCCTGGACCTTGAGCGCCGGTCCATTCCTTAGATTGCGCGATGGTGCGCGGATGGAGCGCTGGGTAATCAGGGTATCCGTCTCCCTGGAGTTGAGCAGCCATTCCTTGTATTTGGGATGGGCCGGACATTCCCGGGTGGCCATGAAACGTGTCCCCATCAGGACACCATCGGCACCGAGGGCCAGGGCAGAGACAAAGCCTCCGGCATCGGCGAAGCCCCCGCCGGCAATGACCGGTATCTTCACCGCCGCCACCGTGGCCGGTACCAACACCAGGGAACCGGTATCATCCGGCCCGGGGTGGCCGCCGCACTCGTAGCCGATTATGGAGACGGCGTCGCAGCCGACCAATTCCGCCGTCTCGGCAAACCTTACGCCGCCGGGTGCCTTGTGGATGACTATCACCTTGCCCTGCTTGAACTGCTTCATGTAGGGCTCAGGGCTGCGCCCTGAGGTCTCCACAATCCGCACGCCCTCTTCAATGACTACGTTGATGTACTCCTCGGTATCTACCGGCCGTGCCGCCGGAGACAGGTTGATGTTCACGCCGAAGGGTTTATCCGTCAGGCTTTTCGTCCTCCGCAGTTCATCCCGCAGCCCTTCCTTTGTCGCGTGGTCCGCCGAGGTGATTATGCCCAGACCGCCGGCATTGGAGACGGCGGCGGCCAGTTCCGCCCGTGAGAGGTGGACCATTCCCCCCTGCACTATCGGATACTCGATTCCCAGTAACTCCGTGATTCTCGTTTTGAACATTCTCCGGCTAGCCCCTTTCCGCAGTTCATTCTGCACACCAGCGCATTATAGCAACTGCCGTATGAAGCAGACAAGTAAAACCGGCCCACCTGGCTCCGGTAAGGACCATCAAGGACCTACTCTCTTTGCTCCGTGTGCGTTATGGTGTATAGTACGGTGGCATTGGGACAATAGAATAGAAAGGAGGCTTCTTATGAAGATACTGAAGGTGATAACAGGGTTGTTGCTGGTGGTGGCTATGCTGGTGCCTGTTTCCTGCGCTAAAGCACCGGCGGTGTATGAAGAGAGTATGAGCGGTACCTCGTATGTAACCGTGGAAACGACAGCAAGGAAAGAATCGGTACGACCAGCACCGGAGATTACTCTGGTGATACCACCAGCATCCCAGGGAGACTGGGCAGGAGAAAATACGACACCATCCTCAACACCACCAGCAGAGTATGGGGAGCTCGTGAGCGGTGACGTCGGCCAGGCCTGGGCTACTGAGCGCATGATAGTCCGCACCGGGGATGTGTGGCTGGTAGTAAATAGTGTCCCTGTTGTCATAGACCAGATTACCGGGATGGCTGATGGCTTCAACGGGTATGTGGTTTCTTCGGGAGTGTGGAAGGAAGGAGAGAGACTGGTCGGGAATATTGCCGTTCGTGTGCCTGCCGAGCATTTTGATGATGCTATCAGGGCGCTGCGCGGGATGGCGGTTGAGGTAACCTATGAGAGCACGTCCAGTAAGGACGTGACCGAGGAGTATGTCGACCTGAGCGCCGAGTTGAAAAACCTGGAAGCAACCGAAGAGCAGTACCTCAGGCTGATGGAGAAGGCGGAAGAAGTAGACGATATGCTTTCTATCCAGAGAGAACTCTCCAGGACAAGGGGCGAAATCGAGCAGACGAAGGGCCGTATGCAATACCTGGAGCGAACTTCGGCCACATCGCTTATCGAGGTACGTCTGGAACAGTCCAGTCTTGGTGTTGAATTTACTGCTAACAAGAGGAGGGGGCTTAAGGAAGGCGAGAATATCCGGTTTACTGTCGGCCAGATTACGGGCGGTTTTCCTCCCTATAGCTATGAGTGGGACTTTGGTGATGGAGATATCAGCACGGAGGAGACTCCAACCCACGCATATAGAGTTGACGGAAACTACACCGTCTCCCTCACGGTGACCGACGACCGGGGTAATGCAGCAACTGAAATCAGAAGCGACTATATCACTGTTATCCCCGGCTGGAGCCCCGGTAGTATTGCCAGAGGGGCCTGGGATGGCATGGTTACCTTCGGTCATGTGCTGGCGAACATATTCATCTGGATTGGCATTTTCAGCCCTGTCTGGATAGTCATCGGTGGTATAGTCTACTGGTGGCGGCGGCACCGCAGGAAGAAGAGAGCAGAGAAAGAAAGTTAAGGTGAAGCGGGTTGGACATTCTCCGCACTTGATTGGGTGAACAGCCTTATGCTACGTTTAGAGACAACTGTGCATGTGAAAGGAGACCGAACGTGGGCATTGTCGATTTCTCACTGGATGGCAAGGTAGCACTGGTAACCGGCGGCAGCCGTGGCATTGGGCGGGTGATTGCCCTGGCATTCGCCGAGGCCGGCGCGGATGTAGCCGTCAGCAGCAGGAAGCTCCCCGATTTGGAGGCAGTGGCCGAAGAAATCAGGGCCACGGGAAGGAAGGGGCTGGCAGTCTCCTCCCACATCGCCAAGCCGGAGGAGTCAAAGAACCTGGTGGAGACAGTACAGAAGGAGTTTGGCCGGATAGACATCCTGGTGAACAACGCCGGCACGAACCCCTATCTGGGACCCCTGATTGATGCCGAGGAATGGGTCTGGGATGTGACTATGAACGTCAATCTCAAGGGGCCGTTCATACTCGGCCAGATGGCAGCCAGGGTAATGAGAGACCAGGGGGGCGGTAATATCATCAATATCGTCTCCACGGCCGGTATAAATCCAAGCATGCTCCACATCTACAGCGTGACCAAAGCGGCACTCATCATGCTGACCAGGGTGATGGCAATGGAATGGGGCAAGCACAACATACGGGCCAACGCTATCGCCCCGGGGATGATAAAGACACGGTTCAGCGAAGCACTGTGGAAGGGGACACCCGCCGAAGACAAGCTAGCCATGCCTGAGGATATCGCCGGAGCCGCCCTTTACCTGGCATCGGACGCCTCCAGGTACGTCAACGGGGAGACCGTCGTTATCAGTGGTGCGGGGGGCTAGACAGGGAGGACCCCGACATCAACAGCGATACCTGCCGGTCGATGCACTTACACAGGCAAGCCCGGACTAATCATATGAGTCGCCGCTGTGACCGACCGAAACGGCGATGCTTGCCAGGAACAGAAGAGCCGCCAGCCCCCAGAAGAAGGCGGTGGTGGCGGCAATCGGTCCGATGGCTTCTTCGGTCTTGATGAAGGTTGGCAGCAGGTCCAGCGCGGTGACGATGCCCAGCAGACTACAGATTCCACCGGCCAGACCAAGTACCAGGGTCAGTATTGCCATGCTACTACCTCTCTCACGTATTCAATAAGCTCCGGGTGCTCTTGCGCTGTATTTTATGCCATGCTTGCCTTATAATCAATCCATAACCAGTATACGGAGTGACAGCACACGATGGAAGATGCTTTTGAACTGGGGCCATTCAGACCACCGAGCGAGGCTTTCTCCCTGCTCCTCAGGCTGACCCGTAACTGTCCCTGGAACCGGTGCCGCTTCTGCGGCATGTACAAAGGGCAGAGATTCGAGCTGCGGTCTGTGGAAGATATCAAGCAGGACATAGAGGCGGTCAGGAGAATCTACGACCGGATAATCGAGTTGGCCTGGAGTTCCGGATACGGCGGCAGACTGAAGGACGCGGCACGTATGATACTGAATAAACCGCCGGACCAGTCTTTCTACAATGTCGGCCTCTGGCTCTACGGTGGCGGGCAGAACGTCTTCCTGCAGGACGCTAACAGCATTATCATGCGCACCCATGAACTGGTAGAGGTACTCCATTTCCTGAAGGAGACCTTCCCCGAAGTCAACCGCATCACCAGCTACGGCCGGTCTAAAACAGCGGCAAAGAAGACCCTTGAGGAACTCGTCGAAATTCGTGAGGCGGGACTTTCCCGACTGCACATCGGGCTGGAGTCCGGCAGCGATACCGTCCTCAAGCTCATGGACAAGGGGGTGACCGCTGCCGAGCATATCACCGGGGGCAGGAAGGTGGTCGAGTCCGGGATATCGCTCTCGGAATATGTCCTCCTCGGGCTGGGGGGCCGGGGGCTGTGGCGGGAGCACGCCATCGAGACCGCCCGCGTGCTCAGCGCGATAAACCCCAGCTTCATCCGCATCAGGACACTGAGCGTCCATCCGGCGCTGCCGATGTATGCCGATCTCGAAGACGGCAGCTTTATCCTCGAAAACGACGAAGAGATGGTCGAGGAACTGAGGCTGCTCGTCGAGAACCTGGACTGTGATTCCAACTTCGTCAGCGACCACATCAATAACCTGCTCCAGGGAGTAGAGGGTAAACTCCCCGACGATAAAGAGAAGATGCTGGCGACCATCGAGCAGTTCCAGTCGCTGCCTCTCGAAGAGAGGCACAACTTCAGGATTGGCAGAAGGGCACGCATCTACCTGCACGTCGACGACCTCAATGACGCCCGCAAGCACCAGGTGGTCGAGCAGATAATAGAGAAGCTCGGCGATGGCGACCACGATGGCGACCAGCAAATGATAGATAGACTACTTGAGGGTTACTTCGTACCGCTATGAGCAGCCTGGCAGGGGAGATAATCGACCTGCTCCGTCGCAAGGGCCTGACCCTGGGATTGGTAGAGTCCGCCACCGGCGGCCTGATTTCGCACCTGATAACCAATGTCCCCGGTAGCTCCGACGTCTACACGGGGTCGGTTACATCCTACAGCAACGATGCCAAGACCAGGATTGTGGGCGTCAGTGCGGACAGCATCGAGCAGTACGGGGCAGTCAGCCCGCAGGTTGCCGGGGAAATGGCTCAGGGCGGCAGACGGGTGCTGAACGTTGATATCTGTGTTGCCGATACCGGAATTGCCGGACCGGGCGGGGCGACCCCGGAGAAACCGGTAGGACTGTTCTACATCGGGTTGTCCCACAGGGGCGGCACCTTCAGCCGGAAGCACGTTTTCTCCGGAGACCGCGAGGCCAACAAGCACGCCGCCGCAGAAACTGCCCTCACCTGGGTGAAGGAGTACCTGGAAAGTCTGGGGTAGGGCTTTCCCTTGGGCCTAGCAGGCTGCTCAAAAAAGGGAGTCCAGAGGGGCGAAGCCCCTTTGGCAGGGGTCTGGGGGTGTCCCCCAGATATAATCTTTTCCCCCTTCCTGGCCAGGAAGGGTAAGGCGGCCCATCTGGGCCGCACGGGGATAGTCGAAAGAGTTTCCCATCATCCTGCTACGGCTCCCGCCAGCGCATCCGGGTGATTCCCAGGATATTGGTGGCCACCATGAAAACCAGCAGGACCACGACGGGAACCAGGACTGATGAGCCGCCGGTGAGCACTTCCCGGAAAGCCTGTCCCGCATGGGTGAACGGTGATACCCGCGCTACCCACTGCAGCCACTCCGGCAGCCTCTCGATGGGGTAGAAAATGGGTGACACCAGGACCACCAGGATTCCCACCGTGCTGCTGAGCATATAGCCTGCCTGGGCGGTCCTGACGTGTGTAGCGATAAGGACGGCGAAACCGGGGAGAGCGAGTGCCGTCATGATAAGCAGGGGCAACAGCAGCGGTGACAGGTGAAAGTTCGCCCCGACGGCGGCAGCAACACCAAGCACGACCACTGCGGTCAGCATCGCCGTGAGGGCACTGGCAGTGGTGACACCGGTCACGTAGGACCCGGGGGACATGGGTGATGTCCGGAACAGCGTCATCTGCCCCTCGAACCGCTCCGAAACCATTAGCCCACCGGTGACGTTGACCGACTGCATGCCCACGGCAAATACGATGGCCCCTGCCAGTAGCTGCACCTCGACGTCCGGGGGTGGGGCAGTCATCAGACGCAGCATGATAAAGGTCGCCGAGGAAATCAGGCTGTTGATGACAAAGCCCTCCCAGTCCTTCAGGAAACGCCTGACCTCCATGCTGAATACCACGTAGGTATCACGAAACCAGCGCGTCATCCCCAACCTCTGAAGTCAGCGGTCTCCTGGTCAGCTCCAGGTAAATATCCTCGAGATTCGTCTTGGCGATATCGTACTCCTCCAACCCCAACTCAGCAATTCGTACGTGCAACTCATCAGTAGTCCGCCCGTAGATGGTGGTACGCTCGTTGGGATAGCCGCTGCCGGACAGGGTGTAGGTCAGCTTGTAACGATTGCCGATGCGGGCATGCAGTTCTTCCACGGTACCCATGTCGACCAGGCGTCCCTGCGACATGATGCCAACGCGCTCCGACAGGTGCTCCGCCTCCTCCATGTAGTGAGTTGTCAGGAGCACGGCGGCACCCTGGTGCTGGCAGCGGCGGATAAGGTCCCACACCTCGCGGCGCGAGAGCGGGTCAAGACCGGTGGTCGGCTCATCCAGAATGACAGCCCGGGGCTGGCCAAGCATGGCGATTCCGACCAGCAGCTTGCGCTTGAGCCCTCCGGACAGGTCCATGGCTTCCTTATGGCGGTGCTCCTCCAGGTTGAGCTCCCGGATTAGCTCTTGCACACGGGACCGGAGTACCTGGCCGCTGAGACCCCGGATGCGACCGAAATAGGTGAGGTGTTGCTGCAGAGTCAGCCTCCCGAAAAGGCCGGCCTCCTGGGGAACGATACCCAGCAACTGGCGAGCTTCCCGCGGTCGCTTGATGACATCGATGCCGAAGACCCTCACCTCTCCACCGCTGGGCATAAGCTCACCGGTTACCTGGCGGACCAGTGTGGTTTTACCCGCGCCGTTCGGCCCCAGTAAACTGAAAAGCTCGCCCGGGGCCACCCGCAGGCTGACGTTGTCGTTGGCCAGCGGGCCGCGCCGGTACTGTTTGGAGAGGTTGACCACCTCAATGGCTGTTTCAAGGCTGGCAGAGTCTGTCAATTGTCCGTCTGAAGTCTGTTATCCCACTAAAAGTCACTCTACCATAGCCACAGGCTGTTTACAAAGCTGCGCTGCCGTGCTATATACTGGGTAGCACAAACGAGCCGATTCCCGGCTCAAGGAGTAAGACTCTGGCCTCAGAACTTGCGGAAAGACACGTCGTTACCTGCTTTCTTGAGTCCGACGGCGAAATCCTCCTGCTGCGGCGTAGCCAGAAGGTAGGCAGCTACCGCGGGCGCTGGGCCGGAGTCAGCGGCTACGTGGAGTCTACCCCGGATGAGCAGGCCCTGACCGAGATAGGGGAGGAAACCGGTCTTGAGCCGGAGGATGTTCACCTGCTCAAGAAAGGCAAGGTCCTCCGGGTGGATGGCGAGGGTCTCGGTGTCCGCTGGATGGTGCACCCCTATCTCTTCCACGTCAAGGACCGGGGCAAGATAAGGACGGACTGGGAGCATACCGGGGCGAAATGGATTGCCCCGCGGGAGATAGGCGACTACCCCACCGTACCCCGATTGAAGGAGACCCTGGAGAGGGTCTTGCAGGCCCCGAAAGAGGAAGGTTAAGGACGTCCCTTCGCTCTTGACACCGGCTGCCACTTGCCCAGGCTGAATAGCCGCGGGAAAAGCGCCTTCCGTATCTCCTCAATCAGGAACAGCGCACCGCCGGCGAGGAGGGCGATTCCCCACATGTCGATGCCCAGCGACACGGTGCCGAATGCCGTCTGCAGGAAGGGTATGTAGACAACCGCCAGTTGAAGGACGACCGATATGCCGATGGCGGCAACCAGCCAGCGGTTGCGGAACACGCCCAGCGCGAAAACGGTGTGTTCGTCGGAACGGGCGCTGAACGTCTGGAACCACTGGAAGGTGACCATAACACAGAAAGCCAGGGTACGGGCTTCCTCCAGGCTCATCCTGGACTGTGCCCAGTTGAAGATGAGGCACGTGCCGATACCCATCAGCGATGCCAGAAAGACGACACGCAGTACCATTCCGGGGTAGAGAAGACCCACCCTGGG
Organism: Dehalococcoidales bacterium; assembly: GCA_016783135.1. Taxonomy (GTDB): domain Bacteria; phylum Chloroflexota; class Dehalococcoidia; order Dehalococcoidales; family Fen-1064; genus DUES01. The sequence continues at coordinate 8,334 of JADHXC010000005.1, forward strand.
ATGGCGGGGCTGCTGTTTCAGTTCATCACCGGACTTGGGCTCAATCCCGAGGGGAATCGCGGCCGTGGCATCGGTCACCAGGTTCACCCAGATAATCTGTACCGCCAGCAGAGGTGCCTTGCCGATGAATGATACCGCCAGGAGCAGCGCCAGCATCTCCCCCATGTTTGTCGCCAGGAAGAAAAAGATGACATTCCGCAGGCGGTTGAAGATGGCCCTGCCCTCCTCCACCGCTGCTACCACGGAAGCGAAATTATCGTCCGCCAGTATCATGTCGCTGGCTTCCTTGGATACGTCGGTGCCCGTAATCCCCATAGCAACACCGATATCGGCCGTCTTTAACGCCGGGGCATCATTGACGCCGTCACCGGTCATAGCGACCACGTGGCCCTGACTCTTCAGGGCATTGACAATCCTGAGTTTGTGCAGTGGCTCAATCCGGGCAAAGACGGATATAGCGTCCACGCGTAGGAGCAGTTCCTCATCGCTCATCTCCTGGAGTTCGGAGCCGGTCACGGCCTCTCCCGGCGGCAGCCCAATCTGACCAGCCACCGATACAGCCGTCAACTGGTGGTCGCCCGTAATCATGACTACCCGGATTCCCGCCTGCTGGCAGAGTCGCACTGCCTCCTTCGCCTCTTCTCGCGGTGGGTCCGCCATACCTACCAGGCCAACGAACACCAGCTTGCCCCTGATGTCTTCGTCCCGCAGGCCTTCCAGTTCGCCGGGGAAATCAGCATAGGCAATGGCCATCACCCGCATTGCCTGCCCCGCCATAGTAGTGTTAGCTTGAAGGATGTCCTCCGTACCGGTCTCGGATAGCGGTACCAGTTCCCCCTCCTTCAGGAGGTGCGTGCTCAGAGGAAGGAGTCTCTCCACCGACCCCTTTACATAAGCCACCCTGCCGCCATCCCCGGGATGCAAGGTAACCATATACTGCTTCTCACTCTGGAACGGGATTTCGTCGAGTCGCGGGAAGCTCTTCTCCAGCCTCTCCTTTTGCAGCCCTGCCTTGGCAGCCGCTACTACCAGTGCCCCTTCGGTGGGGTCCCCGAAGATGCTGCAGCATTCGTCCTCCTCCTCCACCAGTAAGGCGTCGTTACACAGCGCCCCGATTCGGAGCAGGAGATTCAACGAGGAGACGCTGCCGGGTTCCACCGCCTGGCTGTCACTGCGGAACTCACCCTGTGGCCGGTACCCCTCACCGGTAACCTCAATCCACCGGCCGTCAACATAGACGTGCTTGACGGTCATCTCATTCATCGTCAGGGTGCCTGTTTTATCGGAGCAGATAACCGTAGCTGAACCCAGGGTCTCCACGGCGACCAGCTTACGTATGACGGCATTACGACGCGCCATGAGGCGCATTCCCAGCGCAAGCACCACGGTGACCACGGCAGGCAGTCCCTCGGGTATCGCCGAGACCGCCGCCGCTACCGCCAGCATGAATACCTCCAGCCATTCCAACCCCTGGAGGAGGCCGACGACCACCAGCAGGCCGCAGGCACCCAGGAAGAGGAATACCAGATACGTGCTCAATTTGCCGATGCTCTTCTGGAGGGGTGTCTTCTCCGGTTTCACCTCCTGGAGCGCGGTGGCAATCCTGCCAATCTCGGTTGACATGCCGGTGCTGATTACCGCCGCTTCGGCACGACCATAAGTCACGATGGTTCCCATGTAAGCCAGGTTCTTCCTCTCGGCCACGGGAACTTCTCCAGCCAGGGCCTCGGCGGACTTACTCACAGGCATTGACTCACCGGTAAGGATGGACTCATTGACCTTGAGGTTGGATACTTCAACCAGCCGGGCATCTGCCGGCACCCTGTCTCCGGTCTCCAGCAGGATGATGTCACCGGGTACAACCTGCCTTGCCGGTACAGTTTGCACCCTGCCGTCGCGTTCCACCTTTGCCTGCGGAGCAGCCATCCGCATCAGGGCCTCCATGGCCTTCTCCGCCCGGGCTTCCTGGATGAAGCCGATGACGGCATTAAGCAGTAGTACCGCCAGTATCACGACGGCGTCCGTGTAATGCTGCATGACGAACGATATTACGGCCGCTACCAGCAGGACATAGATGAGGGGGTTGAGGAACTGCTGAAGGAAGACCAGTACCGGCGGGGTCTTCTTCCTGCCCTTCAGTTCATTGGGGCCGTACTGCCGCAGCCGCTCCCTGACCTCGGTCTCCTTCAGCCCTGAGTACCGGGAGCCAAGCGCCGGCAGCACTTCATCTCGTCGTAGGTTGTGCCACTGTCTCTCCATACGGATTCAGTATATCGTATTAGGCCATCGGTAACCAGACAACGCGCCGGGAATATCCCGAAATAAACCGGGCAGGGAGGAGTTTTTCTTGTGGGGCAACCGGCATCGGCTCTACCGGACGAGTTCGCCGACTTGACACAGCGGATTGTCCACAGCATTATTAGGTGGGGTGCTGGTGCACCCATAAAATAGGGCACTGATGTGCTCACCTCGCGGGGAAAGGAGAGCGAATGTATCAGCATGTAATGATTCCTCTGGATGGTTCGGAGCTTGCAGAGTGCGTATTACCACACGTGGAAGCGATTGTCACCGGATGCAGCATCGGCAGGGCTACACTGGTGCGGGTGGTCACCCCGCTGAAACTCATCGGTGGTGTCGAATCGCACATCAGTCCCGAAGAGCGGCACCGGCTGGAAGAGGACAGTATTGCGCTGGCTACCGGTTACCTCGAAGAGAAAGCGCAGCCGCTGAGAGAACGGGGCGTCCTGGTAGAATGTGCGGTCCTCTTCGGGAGCGTCATTGACCAGTTGGTCGATTACACAATTAACCATGAGGTCGACCTTATCATCATCGCCACCCACGGACGCTCCGGCGTCAGCCGCCTGTTTCTGGGGAGTGTTGCCGACCGCATCCTCCGGGCCTCTCCCGTTCCCGTCCTGATGGTACACGCCCACGGTTCTGAGGCGAAGGTTACCCGATAGCGGAACCATTCTCCACGGCACTCTTGCCGTCCGGCCAGCCACCGTAATACTGGCATCGGACAGCGAATCCTGAATGGAGGAAGACGATGTGGCGTTTCTCAACATATCTGATACTGGGCGGCATCTTTGCCGTGGTCTCGGCACTACTCTACTTCATCCACTATCTCATCTTCCAGGACGTGCACCACATATTCATCTACATGGTTGGCGACCTGGCGTTCCTGCCCCTTGAGGTGTTCCTGGTGGTGCTGGTCATCGAGCGCGTCCTGACTCGCCGCGAGAAGAAGGCCGTCCACGAGAAGCTCAACATGGTCACGGGGGCTTTCTTGAGCGAGGTCGGTAACAACCTCCTGCTGGACCTGCTCAATTGCTTCCCGAAGAAGGACGAACTCAGGCGGCAGTTGGCCATCAAGCCGGACTGGACTCATGTCGATTTCAGAAGGGCGATGGATTTTGCCGGCAGTCTTGAGCTTGACCCGGACTGTGCGGATATTGACCTTGAAGAACTGAAGGCCCTCCTCGTCGAGAAACGACAGTTCCTGGTGAACCTCCTGGAGAGCCCGAACGTCCTGGAACACGACCGCTTCACCGACCTGCTCTGGGCTACCTTTCACCTCACTGAAGAGCTTGAGGCAAGAGAATCACTGGTCAATCTCCCATCTGAAGACATGAAACACATATCCGGCGATATCCGGCGCCTCTACAAGCACCTGCTTGTGGAATGGGTTATGCATGTGGAGCACCTGCAGAGCAGCTATCCCCATCTCTTCTCGCTGGTGGCACGCACGCACCCATTCCAGGAAAGCCCCTCAGCCGTGGTCACAGGGTAGTCACTTCACCCTGCATCATATTTGCATGTTAGTGGCATGGATATGCGATAGACCCGAATACGCGTTGCTCACTGTCATTCTGAGCAAAGCGAAGAATGACAGTGCTTGTACAGTAGCTCCAACCGATGGTGACTACTCGGCCCTTAACGCCTCAATGGGACTCAACCGCGAAGCGTGCCATGCCGGGTAGAACCCGAAGAACAGGCCAATGCCGACCGCCACGGAAACGGCCAGGATGACGATATCCGCCGAGACCACGGTAGGCATCAGGCCCGTGCGGGCCACGAATGACGAAACCGCCCAGCCGATGAGGACCCCGATGATACCGCCGGTAAAGGTGAGCATCGCTGCCTCAATCAGGAACTGACTCCAGATATCGTGCTCTCGCGCCCCCAGTGCCTTGCGGATACCTATCTCCCGTGTCCTCTCCACCACCGATACCAGCATGATATTCATTACCCCGATACCACCGACCAGCAGCGATATTGCGGCTATTGCCCCCAGCAGCAGGGTCATATTACCGATGACATCGGTGACGCTGCTGATGATTTCCTCCAGAGACGTGACTGTGAAATCGTTTTCCACGCCGGGGCCAAGCTGGTGGCGGAAGCGGAGCAAACTGGCAATTTCTTCAGTGACCTCGCTGGCGTATGCCCGGTCCGTAACTGTCAGGGCAATGGTCCCGACCACGTGGTCGCCCTGGCTGGTACGTGTTTGCCCCAGCATCAGTTGCATGGTGGTCAGCGGTATCAGGATGGCATCGTCGGTATTACCAAGCATCGATGCCCCCTTACTCTCAAGGACGCCAATAACATGGACAATGTAGTTCCCGGCGCGTAGCGGCTGGCCCAGGGGGTCGCTGTCCCCGAAGAGGGTCTCTTTCACGTTGAGACCGATGACGGCTACCCGGCTGCTGCGCTGGTAGTCGTACTCGGAAATGAAGCTTCCCTGGGTAATCACCAGGTTTTGCACCTGCTGGTACCCCGGTGTCACCCCGCTAACCTGGGCGTTCATGTTCTGGCCGGCAACCACAATCTGCACGTAGGTCGAGTAGGTGGGAGCAACGGCCGCGATATTTGATATTTCCTCGTAGATAGCCGTCGCATCTTCCAGGGTGAGTGTCCCGACAGTACCGCTGGCTTTCCTTATGCCCGCCTCGGTGGCAGCGCCGGGACGAATCAGAAGGAGGTCGGCACCGAGGCTCTCTATACTGGAGACCACGGACTGCTCGGTGCCCTTGCCGATGGACATCAGGGCAATAACCGCGGCTACCCCGATGACGACTCCCAGGATAGTCAGAAAGCTGCGCAGCTTGTGCGTCACCACGCCGCTCCAGGCGGTGAAAAACGGTTCCAGCCAGCGCATCAGACCACCTCCTCAGTCACTACCTGACCATCCAACAGGCGTATAATACGCTGGCAGTGACGCGCCACATTGTCGTCATGCGTTATCACCAGCAGGGTAATTGCCTGCTCGTGGTGCAGGGAGTTCAGGATGGACATCACCTCTTCGCCGGAGCGGCTGTCCAGGTTGCCGGTTGGCTCATCTGCGAGGATGAGCGGCGGGTTTTTTACCAGCGCCCGGGCAATAGCCACCCTCTGCTGCTCGCCACCGGACAACTCGGTGGGACGGTGACCTGCCCGGTCGGAAAGACCGACCCTGTCAAGTGCCGCCAGGGCGTGGTCACGGTGACGATTGCCACCGCGGGCATATCTCACCCCCAGCTCCACGTTGGCCAGGGCCGTGAGCTGGGGAAGCAGGTTGAAGACCTGAAAGACAAAGCCCACTTTCTGACCCCTGACCTGGGCCAGCTCTCCGCTGCTGAGACGGCTGACCTCGGCACCGTCCAGGAGGTAACTGCCGGCGGTCGGTCCGTCCAGGCACCCGACGATATTCAACAGGGTCGTTTTACCGGAGCCGGAGGGACCCATGATGGCCACCATCTCGCCCTGCTCAATGTGCAGGTCTATCCCCCGGAGCACCGTAAGCTCTCTCTTACCCATAGCGTAGACCTTGGTTATGCCCTGAAGTCGAATCATTTGGTGAGCCTTCCTACACCCGGGATAATCCCGAAACCTCCCTGCTGTCTCTGTGCCTCGGTGGTTGCCGATGTGCCGGTGGTCTGCCAGACAACTACCTGCTCACCCTCGTTGATGCCCTGGACTATTTCGGTGTACTGCCAGTCACTCAGTCCCGTCACCACCGAACGCTGGTGTATCTCGCCGTCCTGAATCACCTCGACATAGGTCGCTCCGTCCTGCAGCTTAATCGCCTGGTTGGGTACCAGGAGTACATTTCTCCGTTGCTGGATGATTATGCTCACAGTGACAGAGAGACCCTCCCTGAGATGGATGTCTTCCAGTGAGACGCCGGGTAACAGTCCTGCCCCGAAGCCCTGTATCAAGCTCCCACGAAGCTCGTCCAGTAATCCCCCGGCGAGACCCTCTCGCTGTCCGGCCTTCCCCTGGGCGGCGCCGATACCAAATTGCGCGAAACGCTCGATGAGCTGCTCAAGCTGCTCCGCAGTGATTCTCGTGTCTGCCTGCCCGAAACGTTCCTTCATGGTATCCGCCTGTTCCTGCGTCAGACGCCCATCGGCAACTGCTTTATCAAGCACCTCGTCAACGCCGGAAACCGGCTCACCCTCTTCTTCCGGGACCTCCTCCTCTGTGGCCGGGACCAGGGACATCAGCTCCGCTTCCACACGGTAGTTGACCACTCCCTGCTGTGAGGCTGCTGTGGGAGAGACGCTGGTGACCGTGGCAGGGAACGTAAATCCCGACAGGGCGTCGATTTCAACGCTGGCCAGAGCACCAACCTGTACATTCATGATATCAATCTCGTTGACCAGCATCGTCGCTTCGAACTTGGTGGAATCGGTAAGGACAATCACGGCGCTGGCGTTCACTGCCTGGCCTGCTTCCATGTTGACCGAAGTGACGATTCCTGCAAATGGCGCCACAACAGTGTCCATCTCCAGCCTGTCAATGGCCTCATCCAGGGCAGCCCGGGCACTGGTTACCTCGATTTGCTGCAATTCCACGTCCAGAGAGTCGGGTTCCGGAGGAACGGCATCATCCTGTATCTCGGCCAGAGTCTCCTCCGCCCTGGCAATGTCGGCTTCAGCAACAGCCAACAGTTTCTGTTTCTGCTCTACTTCAGAAGCATCGGCACCGGCCTGCATCTCGGCCAGATTCTCCTCTGCTTCGATAAGGTCGAATTCGGCAAGGGCGAGTAGCCTCTGTTTCTGCTCATAGTCCGTAACCCACTGGGGGACAGTAGGGTTGCCATTGTACGTGGCCTCGGCTCTCTCGAAGGCGTACTGCGCTGCTTCCAGGGCCACCTCGGCGCTGATAACGGCAAGCTCAGCCTGGATGATATCAGACTCGGTGTAGGGGTCCAGGGCTAGTTCAAGGTTGTCCCGGGCTGTCACCAGGGCTATCCCGGCGTTGACAACGGCAAGCTCAGCCTGGGCAATGTCCACGGCGTCAACCTCGGTAGAGGGGTTCCGGACCTCTTCCAGGTCGTCTTCGGCTCCTCTCAGATTAATCCTGGCCTGAGTAACCGCCTTCTCCAGGGAGATGATAGAGGCACTATCGAGTCTGGCGAGCAATTGCCCCTCCTCCACTTCATCACCTTCCTCCACAAGTACCTCTTCGATGGTACCAGGGGCGCCAAATGACAGTACCTCCTCGTAGGCGTACGACAGGTTGCCGGTGGCGGTGACTTCCACCGCCAGGTCACCACGCTGGACCGGCACCAGCTGGTATTCAGGCTTTTCGGCAATGTCGCTTACCCCGCCACAACCTGCCAGGAGCGTGCCTGCCAATGTAATACTCAGAACCATAACTGCAATCTTTGAACCTGTCATAGATATCCCCACCTCTCTTAATACGTGAGTTAATACAATTATCCACGGTCTTATAACGGAAAACAAGCGAAAAAGTTAGGGGCAGACCGGAATCCGGTTTTGGGTCAAACCGATACCGGTATAGATACCGGAAAAGAAGGAGCCCCACCCCGAAGTGTGGGGTCTGGTTGTTACGGGCAACAGCAGGTCATACACCATACTATCTTTGTCCGCGGTACCAATGCGGACAGCGTTGTCTTTTTACCACCGATGGTTTAAGCTAGATTTCAGACGAAGCAGACGGCGAGTCCGGTGGCACGATAGACCGGGCAAAAGACACCGAAGGTAGAATTACCGGAGAGCAGGGGGGTAAATGGAGAAAGTAAGACTGGGCAAGACCAACATGATGGTGACCAGGCTGGGCTTCGGTGGTATCCCGATTCAGAGGCTTTCCGAAGAAGATGCCGTGACCGTCGTCCGGAAGTGCCTGGACCTCCGCATCACGTTTATTGATACCGCCAATGCCTATACCACCAGCGAAGAGCGCATCGGCAAGGCCATTGCCGGTAGACGCAAGGGCTTGATTCTGGCAACGAAATCCGGTGCCAGGGACCGTGAAGGCATTGAAAGACACCTCAATCTGAGCCTGGAACGGCTGGGAGCGGACTATATCGACCTGTACCAGTTCCACGGTGTCAGTACCTTCAAGGACCTGGAAACGGTACTCGACCCCAAAGGCCCCCGGGCTGTGGTGGAAGACGCCCGGAAGGCGGGCAGGATACGGCATATCGGCATTACCTCACACACCATGGATGTCGCTAAGGAGGCAGTGAAGTCGGGACAGTTCGAGACATTGATGTTCCCCTTTAACTTCATTACCAGCGAGCCTGCCGAGGAGCTTCTTCCCCTGGCAAAAGAATACGATGTAGGCTTCATTGTCATGAAACCGCTGGCCGGGGGTATGCTGGACAACGCTGCCGTTGCCTTCAAGTACCTCCTGCAATTCCCCGATGTAGTCACTATCCCGGGTATCGAGCAGACCTGGGAGATTGAAGAGATAGCGAAGATATATCAGGGGCCGAAGCAGATGACTGAGGCGGAACTCGCCGAGATGCAACGGATGAGGGATGAGCTGGGTACAAGGTTCTGCCGGCGCTGTGACTACTGCCAGCCCTGTCCTCAGGAGATATCGATATCGACAGTCATGAACATACAGAGCTTCGTCAGGCGAATGCCTCCGGGACGAGTGTTCTCCGGCGGTATTGCTACCGCCATGGAGCGCGCGGCTACCTGTACCGAGTGCGGCGACTGCGAGGAGAAATGCCCCTACAATCTGCCTATCAGGGAAATGATTGCCGAGCGCGTCAAATGGTTCGAGGAAGCAAGAGAAGAATACCGGAAGCAGACGGCTTGAATACGGAGCGTGATAACTACCTATGAGCAAGTTCATTGACAGATTGACACGAAGTACGCAAGCAACCTCACCAATGGGGTTCCGGACTGCACAGTCGGCTGCGGTAAAGCCAAAGCTACAGCTTGTTGCCGTCCTGACCGCCGGTAGTGCGACCGGCGTCAGCGCCGCTGACGCCGGCCTCCTGCGCATTTCAAGGGTGGATGCGGGAGGTGGTGTCATCAAGAAACTGGCCGGTGCCACGCCGGACATACCCTGGGGTGTCTGGCTGGAGGCGGATGCGTGCGGGCAAATGGACCGGGTGGCGGAACTCGGATGTGATTTCGTGGTCTTCCCGGCAGTCGGTACCGCGCTGACGGCCCCCCCGGACGATGGTATCGGCATGGTCCTCCAGATAGAGTCCTCGGTCCCCGAGGGACAGTTGAGGACAGCCAATGACCTGCCTGTGGACGCGGTACTGGTCACCGCCGAACAGGCAGAATCCGGTCCTGTTACCTGGGACCAGTTGATGCTCTGGCGGCGCTTTGCCGGTCTGCTGGCAAAACCGCTCCTGGTTTCCATTCCACATAACACCGGGGCTGATGAACTCCAGATGTTGTGGGATGCAGGCATCACTGGCGTGATTTTCGTTGCGGGGCCTGATAACACGACAGGGGAGTTGATACGTCTCAGGCAGGTGATTGATGGACTCCGGCCACCTTCACCGCGCAAGAAAAGCAGACCGGAAGCAATCGTACCTCAAATTAGCCCTGGCCGAGAACCGGCGGTCGAGACCGAAGAAGATGACGATGACGATGACGAGTAGTCCGCTACCGGAGGAATGCCTACTGCTGCGCCATCTGCCAGGACTTGCCTTCGGTCGTAATTGACGGGGCAATCACCATCTCTGCCTGCTGCATCTCCCTGATGGTTGATGCACCGCAGAACCCCATCGCCGTGCGGATTGCCCCCACCAGGTTCTGACTGCCGTTAGTTACAGAAGTGGGACCGAAGAGTATCTGCTCCAGTGGGGCCGTGGTACCGACCTTGATACGGGTCCCGCGCGGCAGTGCCGGGTGCGGATGTGACATGCCCCAGTGATAACCATGCCCCGGTGCTTCTTTAGCCTGAGCGAAAACGGAGCCTATCATTACGGCGTCGGCACCGGCGGCCAGGGCCTTACATACATCGCCGCCCTTACGGAAACCGCCATCGGTGACTATGGGCACGTAGCGCCCCGACTCCTTGAAGTACTGCTCCCTGGCGGCTGCGCAGTCAATCGTCGCCGTTATCTGGGGGACTCCCATACCGAGCACCTCTCGACTGGTACAGGCTGCGCCCGGCCCGACGCCAATGAGAACACCGTGGACGCCTGTCCTCATCAGGTCAAGGCAGGCGCCATAACTAACGCAGTTACCGACAACCACCGGTATCGACAGCGTTTCGATGAGTTCGGGGAAGATAAGACCCCGCAGGCTCTTGGAGATGTGGCGAGCGGTGGTCACGGTAGACTGGACCACCAGAATATCACCCCCGGCTTCGACAACCAGAGGGGCAAATTTTTTCGTATTCGTCGGCACTACGGAGGCAGCACACACCCCTCCGCCCTTCTTGATTGCCCGTACCCGGTCCCCAATCAGGTTCTCCTTTATCGGTGCGGAGTATATCTTCTGAAGGAGAGCGGTAACCTTGTCGTTGGACGCTCCGGCAATCTCCGCCAGCACCTCGGCAGGGTTCTCATAGCGGGTCTGTACCCCTTCCAGGTGCAGGACTGCCAGCCCACCCATTTTGCTCATCAGTATGGCGAAATCAACGTCGACGACAGCATCCATCGCTGACGCCAGTATCGGGATACTGAAGGTGTGGTCTTCAATCTTGAAGTCGGGGTTTGTCTGGTCGGGGTTGATGGTTACGTCGCCGGGGACCAGGGCAACTTCGTCGAAGCCATAGGAGCGGCGTAGCTGCTTGAACTGAGGAGTAGTCATGATACCCTCCCCTTTTAAAAGAATGATAGCAAAGCACGGGGTTGCCGTCAAGGGACGCCCCTGCCCCGGACCATATCCTTATCCGGGCAAGTCCATATGGAGAGATGTCATTCCGAACGGAGCTGCGCGGAGTGAAAAATGAGAGGTAAGGGGAAGCTCTCTTCTTGTGTGGGAAGCAGCATCGGCTGTACCGGTATGCCACTAACAGGGTGATGGAAAAGGGGAGTCCAGAGGGGTTTTACCCTTTGGCAGGGGTCTGGGGGTGTCCCCCAGATATGAATTTTACCCCCTTCCTGGCTAGGAAGGGGGTCAGGGGGATGGTCGAAAGAGTTTTTCAGCAGCCTGCTAATGTACCGAACGAGTACATCGTCTGGACGGCCAATGCAGGGTGCGTTATAATAACTAAGCCGAGGGAAAGAGGAAGGTAATGCCCGTCCTTTATATTGTGGCGACTCCCATAGGCAATCTGGAGGATATCTCATTGCGTGCCTTGCGTACCCTGCGTGAAGTGAAGCTTATCGCTGCCGAAGATACCCGCAAGACGAGGCGGTTGCTTAACAGGTACGAAATCAAGACACCGCTGACGAGCTTTCATGAACACAGCGGGCATGCCAGGCTTACCCAAATCCTGGGCCACATCGAGGAAGGGGACGTTGCCCTCGTCTCCGAGGCAGGAATGCCCGGCATATCCGACCCCGGCTATGAACTGGTGACGGCAGCCATCCATCAGGGCGTCACGGTGGTCCCAATCCCCGGGCCATCGGCGGTAACGGCGGCACTGGCTGTCTCCGGGCTGTCCGCGGAAAGGTTTTCCTGTCTGGGCTTTCTGCCCGGCAGGGCAAATGCCCGGCAACGCGTGCTGGAAAGCATCGCCGGAGACCCGGCTACAATCGTCATTTTCGAGGCCCCGCACCGCCTGACGGCATCCCTGAGTGATATTGCAGAGGTGCTCGGTGACCGCAGGATTGCCGTCTGCCGTGAACTCACCAAGATTCACGAGGAGGTGTTTCGTGGTACTGTCAGTCAGGCCGCGGCACATTTCGCCGGACCCAGGGGTGAGTTCACCCTGGTTATCGAGGGAAGACGGGAACAGGACCGACCGCAGATAACCGGGGATATCGAGCGTCAGCTAAGAGACATGCGTCTTTCCGGGATGCCGGCCAAAGAGGCCGTAGCTATCGTGGCCGGGGAGACGGGCCTATCGAGAAGAGAGCTTTACCGCACCTGGCTCAGGCTGGTCTGAGGTTGTGCAAAAGAAACAGGGGAGACTGACAAGGGAGGAATGAACCGGTGCGACAAGGATGTATATCCCTGGGGAAGGTACAGTGTGACGGCTGCAAGAACACCATTCCATATGCGGAGCGCTATCTGTTAGTCGATGAGGAGGATGGAGTCGAAGTTGAGGGCGGCAAAAAGGCCTGTTATTGCGTGAACTGCAGCCTGGGAAAAGGCTACGCCAGGTACAGAGAGGAGAAGAACGAACGGGTGCTGACGTTCTTCCCTGTAGAGCCCGAACCACAGGACATAACCCCGCAAGACCTGGTTCAGTGACGGATTATGAGTGAGAGAATACTCATTTGCGTTGCCTGGCCCTATGCCAATGGCTCGTTGCACCTGGGTCAGATTGCCGGGGCGTATCTGCCTCCGGACATCTTTGCCCGGTACCACCGTACCAAAGGGAATGAAGTAGTCATGGTCTCCGGGTCTGACAGTCATGGCACACCGACGACCATCAAAGCGGAACAGGAAGGAAAAACTCCGGAAGAGATAGCAGCGTTCTACCAGCAGGAACACCAGGATTGCTGGCAGAAACTGGGCATCTCCTACGACCTGTATACCACCACCGGCACCGAGAACCACGCCGAAGTAGCCCAGGACATGTTCCTGAGACTCCTTGAGCAAGGCTACCTGTACAGGCAGACGGTGTCCCAGGCATACTGCCCGAACTGCCACCGCTTCCTGCCCGACCGCTATGTCGAGGGCACCTGTCCGCATTGCCAGTCGCCCAACGCCCGCGGAGACCAGTGTGAGGCCTGCGGCAAACTGCTGGACGCCCCGGACCTTGTCGACGCGCGTTGCCGCATCTGTGGTACGCCTCCTGCCTATCGAGACTCGGAGCAGTTCTACCTGAGACTGTCTAACTTCAGGGACCGGCTGCTGGAATGGGTCAGGCAGCAGACCCACTGGCGGCAGAACGTCCTGAACTTCACCACGCGCTTCCTGGAAGAGGGACTGATAGACCGGGCGTTCACCCGTGACATAGACTGGGGAGTACCCGTACCGGTAGAGGGTTTCGAGGAGAAACGTATCTACGTGTGGTTCGAAGCCGTCATGGGCTACCTCTCCGCCACCAAGGAGTGGGCCAGACTGCAGGGGGACCCGGAGAGATGGCGCCGGTTCTGGCAGGAAGAGTCGAAGAGCTACTACTTCATCGGCAAGGACAATATCGCCTATCACACTATAATCTGGCCGGCGCTGCTGATGGGCTACGGGGGCCTCAACCTCCCCTATGACGTCCCGGCCAACGAGTTCCTGACCATTGAGGGCGGGAAGTTCTCCACCAGCCGAAACTGGGCTATCTGGCTGCCGGACTATCTGTCGCGGTACGACCCCGACCCGCTGCGCTACATACTGTCCATCAACATGCCGGAGACCTCGGATACCGACTTCTCCTGGCGGGAGTTCGTCCGCCGCAACAATGACGAACTGGTGGCCACCTACGGGAACCTGGTCCACCGGGTGCTCACCATCACCTACCGCAACTTCGACGGCTGCGTACCGACGCCCGGTACACCGGATGAGCGGAGCCAGCAACTCATTGACAGAGCAAAGGACACGCTTGACCGCATGGATACACTGCTCTACGGGTGTCATTTCAAGGAGGCAATCGGGGTCGCTATGGCCCTGGCCCACGAGGCAAACCGATACCTGGACGAAAAAGCACCGTGGAAGGCCGTCAAGGAGGACCGGCAAGCCGCCGCGGACTCACTGTACGTGGCCCTCTACGTCATCTCCGGCCTGAAAACAGCGCTGTACCCGTTCCTGCCATTCAGCTCTCAGAAGCTGCACGAGATGCTGGGGTTCGAGGGCAGAGTGGAGGAGTACGGCTGGAAACCGACCGTGCCGGAACCGGGTCAGAAGCTGCAGGCTCCGCAACCGCTTTTCACCAAGCTGGATGAGAAGGTCGTGGAAGAAGAGACCAACCGGTTGGGTACGGAACAGTAGCAGGGACCCGGCAGCCTGTCCACAGCAAAGGGGGGAATCTTGGAGCTAGATGAGATTTGCAGACCGGTGAGCGAAGACCTTACCGAGGTCGAGGTGAGACTGAAAGCGGCCGGCGAGGTCGATTCTCCCGGCCTTTCCGAGCTCCTGGACTACGGTCTGAAAGGCGGCGGTAAGAGGATTCGCCCAATCCTTGTCCTGCTGTCCGGTCGGCTCTTTGACGGCTCCAGTGACCACCTTATGCCGATGGCACTGGCGGTGGAGTTGACCCACCTGGCCACTCTGGTGCACGATGACACAATTGATAACTCGGTGGTACGCTGGGGCAGGCCCACCATCAACACCCTGTGGGGCTCGGAACAGGCGGTACTGCTCGGTGACTACCTCTTCGCCCGTGGCGGAGAACTCACGGCATCCACAGGAAATATCCGTGTCATCAAGCTCCTTTCAAAGACCCTGATGATAATAACGGGCGGCGAGGTAGCCCAGGCCCGTAGTGCCTTTAACCTGGAGCAGACGCGGGAACACTATTTTAACAGGATTTCCGGTAAGACGGCCTCGCTGTTCGTTCTGGCCACGGAGTCCGGGGCAGCCCTGGCCGGAGCACCGGAGGAATCCATCCAGATTCTCCAGGAGTACGGTAATAATCTGGGTATTGCCTTCCAGATTGTGGATGATATCCTGGACTTCATTAGCAGTGAAGAGGAGATGGGCAAGCCGGTGGGGTCTGACCTGACCCAGGGCACACTTACCCTCCCGGGAATGCTCCTGCTGGAACAATACCCGGAAGACAACCCGATAAAGAAGCTGTTCCAGGAGCGGGGTGGTTGGGAGTATATCACGCGGGCAATAGACCTGGTGCGCAACTCGCCGATAATTGACCAGTGCTTTGACATTGCCACCAGGTACCACAACCGGGCCTGCCGTCGACTCGACCAATTACCGGATAACGAGTTCCGGCAATCACTATACGGTCTGGCCGACTTTATCATCACCCGGCGGAAATAATCGCTGCCGGGTCCCTAATCCGTCGATTCTTCAGGGGAGACCTTACCTGTCATTGCGAGGAGCCGCAGGCGACGAAGCAATCTATGGAAATAGAGGTGAGATTGCGCGCCACTGGACTTAGTGGCGCTCGCTTCGCTCGTAAAGACGTGGAAAACTGTCGATTGGGCCAGCCACTCTTGAGGTGGGCCTTTTTAATCTGGACTCATGGATTAGGGACGGGTGACACGCCGTTGACATGTCATTCTGAGCTTCCCTGCTGGCTTTGCCAGCAGGCCTAGTGCAAACCTGCTGGCTTTGCCAGCAGGCCTAGTCCGGTGTGGCCGGTGACTGCTCGGGGAAGAAGGGGCCCACTACGGGGGTCTTCCTCGCCCTGGGCTTACGTTTGGGTTTGGGTGCAGCCTCAGCCGGTGTCGCGCTCGCCGGCGCCGGGGCCCCCGGTAGGAGTTGCCGCTCTTCATCGGTGAACAGAGCATCTATTTCATCGCCGTCCAGCGTTTCCTGGTCTAAAAGCTTCTTTGCAATCTTGACCAGCATCTCTTTGTTATCGGTGAGGATGCGCCTGGCGACTTCATAACTGTCACTGATAAGCCTGTTCATCTCGCGGTCAATCTCCAGGGCATACTTTTCACTGTAGTCCTTCTGCTCGGAGATTTCCCGACCCAGGAAGACCATCTCCTGCTTGTCACCGAACGTGCGCGGCCCCAGCTTGTCACTCATGCCGAAGTCGACAACCATCTTGCGGGCCAAATCAGTTGCCTGCTTGATATCACTCCCCGGTCCCGTTGTCCTTTCGTTGAAGATAAGCTCCTCGGCAGCATGACCGGCAAGCAGCAGCGCCAGCCTATCCTTGAGCTGGGACCGGGTGTACATACTGCGGTCCTCCTCCAGAAACCGGGTATAACCGCCAGCCATGCCACGCGGCATTATGGTTACCTTCCGCAGCGGGTCGACATCGGGGAGTATCTTGGACGCAAGGGCATGACCTGCTTCGTGGTAGGCGGTTATCTCTTTCTCCCTGGGGCTGATTCGCCGGCTTTTACGCTCCGGGCCGGCAATCACGCGGTCGATAGATTCCTCAAACTCGGGGAGTTCGATTGTCGTCTTGTTTCGCCGGGCGGCGAGAATAGCGGCTTCGTTGACCAGGTTGGCCAGGTCGGCACCGCTGAAACCGGCGGTCTGCCTCGCCAGCACTTCAATATCAAGAGATTCCGGTAGCGGCTTACCCTTGAGATGGACCTTGAGGATGGCTGTCCGCCCAACAATGTCAGGGCGGTCAAGGATAACCCGCCGGTCAAACCGGCCGGGCCTCAGCAGGGCGGGGTCGAGAATGTCAGGTCGATTGGTTGCCGCCAGGATGATTACACTGGTATTGGTGTCAAACCCATCCATCTCGGTCAGAATCTGGTTCAGGGTCTGCTCTCTCTCATCGTGGCTACCGCCGAGTCCGGCCCCGCGGTGGCGCCCGACGGCGTCGATTTCGTCGATGAAGATGATGCAGGGGGTGTTCTTCTTGGCCTGGTCAAAGAGGTCGCGTACCCGGGAGGCACCGACACCGACAAACATCTCAACAAACTCGCTACCGCTTATGGAGAAGAAGGGTACCGCAGCTTCACCGGCCACCGCCCGAGCGAGCAGCGTCTTGCCGGTTCCCGGCGGACCGACTAACAGTACACCCTTGGGGATGCGTGCCCCCAGGCTCTGGAACTTCTCACGCGACTTGAGGAAGTCGACCACCTCAGTGAGTTCCTGCTTGGCCTCGTCAACACCGGCAACATCGTCGAAGGTCACCGTAGGCTTATTCTCCGGGAACAGCCGGGCCCGGCTGCGTCCGAAACTCATTGCCTGGCTATTAGCACCACGGGCGCGGAAGAACAGGAAGAATATCAGACCGCCGAACAGGAGGAGAGGGAGGAAACCAAGCAACATATTGCCCCAGTTGAAGCTGCTGGGCTTGATATCATAGTCTACACCATCCAGGTTAAGCCCAATCTCTTTGAGGCCGTCAAAATTGAAATTCGCTATATTGACTTCGAAAGCACTGCCGTCCCTGAGAGTAACGTTGAGCAACTCACCCTCAATGACCAGCTTCTCTACCTGACCATTCTGTGACTTCTCTATAACCTCACTCAACGTGAATCCCTGTGGGGTCTGTTGCGGTCCACGTAAAGCAAAGGCAATCAGCGATACCCCAGCAACCAGGATTACCAGGTACAGGAAACCGATACGGCGCCACCTTGGTTTCATCCGTCACCTCAATAGCTAGCATAACCGGTGCTAGCCCAGATAGACTTATTATACCAGAATTACGTCAGGCTGGAAAGCCGGGCTACTGTTACGGCAATGCTACGTTCTCCTACGGCCCGGGTGCCTTTCAAGCGGAGTCAGCCCGCAGCAGCAGATATCAGACCGCTTCCTTAAGGCCCCGGTAGGTCTCCTGCAGAAGCAGGGCGTCCCCTTCCAGGTTGGGACTCTCACAGACCAGCACCCCCTTGACATCATGGTCCCTGAGAGCCTTCATCAGTTCAACGTACGCCAGGTCCGATTCCTCAAGGTCCAGGTGCTTCCTCTCCCCCTTGTCGCCGTAGGCAATCCCGGCAACATGGATGTGCATGTCGTCCAGGGCAGCCCTGCCCAGCCGTCCCTCGATACGCGAGAGGATGGTGCTGAACTCGTCGTATGAGTTGTATCTGCCGGTCCGGGCATGGTAGTGAGCGAAGTCAATACAGGGAGCGACCCTTTCCAGCTCGACGGAGAGATTCAGTATCTCCTCCAGGTCTCCGAACTGGCTGGGCTTGCCCATCACCTCCGGTCGAATCCATAACCGGTTACCCTCCGCATCAAGCTCATCCAGCACGTCAGCCAGATTCTTCTTTACGGTCTCGTAGACCTGCTCCGGGGGGTCACCCATATAGAAGGCGGCGTGGAAGACCACGCTGACCGCACCACACATGGCACCGACACGGGCGGTCTTCAGAAGTCTCTCCTGGCTGGCCCTTACCTTGTCCGGCTCGCGAGCATTGAGGTTGATGTAGTACGGAGCGTGGGCAGTCAGCCTTATCCCGCTCCGGGCAGCGGTTTCGGCTACCTCATGGGCAACTGCCTCACCCATGTGGACACCCCGTACAAATTCAAGCTCCAGGCAGCCCAGCCCGAGCTCGGCCGCTCGCTCAATCCCGCCGACGGTGGACTTCACCGCTGCACTACGGGGGGTACCGGCAGTGCCGAAGAGCAACCCTGCCATTCTTACTGACCTCCCTGACTTACCGGCATCATATCTCGGGTCCTATTTGGTGTCAAGGCAAGGAGGGCCTTCCCCCTGCCTGTCATCGCGGGCCGAAACTCTGAGCAAAGCCAAGAGGCAGCGTCGCCGCAGTCAGCGGCGCGCAATTTACCCTCCACAGATGTCATTCTAAACGAAAGGAAGTATCTCAAAGGACTACCAGTCGCTTTCAGAGAGGGGATGGGGTTACCCAGTAGTAATCATGTTATCTAATGAGATTCAGTTCCACAGAGGTCAGCAATGCAGGACTATGTTCCTTGCAACGACAATGCCGAGGCTTGAACTCGACCCGTCATTCTGAGCAAAGCCAAGAGGCAGCGTCGCCGCAGTCAGCGGCGCGTCGCTAAGGCCGACGCCGCGTCGGCACGCTCCTCGCAGTGACACCCGGTGTCCGTCCATGGTGTGGTATAATACTGCTTGAACAGGTTCTTATCCGGGGGTAGGCGTCTGGAAGGGATAGAAGTAGCACGGAAAGCAGTAGAAGCCGCCAGCGAAAAGCAAGCCTCTGACGTTGTCCTGCTCGATGTGGACCGCATCTGTAGCTTCGCCAGCTACTTTGTGATATGCAGCGGTGAGAGTGAGAGGCAGATTGCTGCCATCCACGACGCGATTGAGGAGACGCTGAAGATAGAGGGCCTCAGACCCCACCACCGCGAGGGTGACCTGGACTCAGGCTGGCTCCTGCTCGACTTCGGAGACGTTATTGTGCACATCTTTGCCCCCGCCGAGCGTGAGTACTACCAGCTGGACGAACTATGGAGTCAGGCTATCCCCGTAGTCCGGATTCAGTGAATGCTGATTCAGTGAATGCCGATTCAAAGAATCGGGGGTTTCAGTAGTCGAAAAGCTCGTCTTCGGTGAAGAACAGCGCAATCTCCACCCGGGCAGTCTCGGGGGCATCGGAAGCGTGGGTTGCGTTTCGTTGGATATCCAGACCGTAGTCGGCCCGTATCGTGCCCGCTTCTGCTTTGGCCGGGTCGGTAGTACCCATCGCCTGTCGGATTGTGTCCACGGCGTTCTCACCTTCAAAGACACTGGCGATTATGGGCATAGACGTGATGTACCTGACCAGGTCCTCAAAGAAGGGTTTGCCCTCATGGATGGCGTAGTGTCGTTTCGCCAGGGCCTCATCCATGTGCAGCATCTTCAGTGCCAGCAGCTTCAGCCCTTGCTGCTGCAAGCGCCCGATAATCGCACCACCCAGCCCCCTCTCCATAGCATCGGGTTTAATCAGGACCAGAGACCTTTCCATTTCAAGCTCCTACAATGGTTGATTCAGTATCGCGTAAGCAGTATGATGCACAGATTGCAAAGTATGAAACGCTGTTTCTCACCGGTGCTTGGCCCTGGTAATCGACGGCCGGCGCAGGTATAGCGGCTGCAGGGTAGCCGGGTCATCGGTGTCGCCGGCTGTCAGGCGTTTAAGACCGAGTTCGGCAAGGAAAGCCGCCCGCCGCAGGCCGGTTGTTGCCGAGGGGACGACGGCCTTGCTCCCCAGGTGCTGCCGCAACTGCTCCGCAATGACTGTCACGTACTCACCACAGAGCACTGTCTTTGAGGTAATACCGGAACAGAGCGCCTCGATAGTGGAAATGTGCTCCGGGGCAAGCTGGAGCCACCTGCCTCTACTGCGCCGGTACGTGGCGGTGGCTACCTCTCCCCTGCCGGCGTTGAATACCGGACAGACGGGAAGGCCTGTCTCGGCGTGCTGATAGGCTTCCACTTCCAGGGTGCTGATGCCGACAATCGGAACTCCCAGGCTGAATGCCAGTCCTTTGGCGACACTGATGCCGACCCGCAGTCCGTTGAAGCTGCCCGGCCCCCGAGCAACGATGATGCCGGTCAATGCCTGCGGACTCAAGTCGAACTGGTGCAGCAGGTGCTCCAGGTTGGGCAGCAACTGCCGGGTATGGTTCTGTCCGCAACGCCAGGTTAGCTCGGCGACCAAGTCGCCGTCCCGGACCAGTGCCAGGCTGGCGGTATCCGTCGAAGTATCTATGGCAAGCTGCATCGGTTATCGTTCCTGTGTGCCGGGGAAGGTCTTTTTCAATTCTACCAGCATCTCCTGGTAACGCCGGCCGGAAGGCTGGAGCCGAAAACTACGCTCCGTACCGGGAAGGTATTTAATATCCACCAGCAGGTGCTCCGGTGGCATCACGCTCAGGCCCTTCTCCGCCCATTCCACCACGCAGACTCCTTTCCCGTACAGGTAGTCATCCAGTCCGAGGTCGGCAACCTCCTCGATATTATCCAGTCGGTAAAGGTCGATATGGTACAGGGGGAGCCGTCCGTATAGCTCCCTCATGATAACGAAGGTAGGACTCAGGGTGTATTCCCTGATGTCCAGTCCCCAGGCAATCCCCTGGGTGAGGCAGGTCTTGCCCGTGCCCAGTTCCCCGACGAGAAGAAAGACATCACCCGGCCGGGCCAGTGCCCCCATAGCTCTGCCGATTGCCTGGGTTTCTTCCGGACTGTGCGTGGTCAGGTCAAGGCATATCATTTCTGGTTTCGTGCCGCGTTAAAATGGTCCCAGCCCGTCCCGGGCAGGCTGACGGGATTACCGTGGCTATCGACCAACACGGTCTCATTGACTCCTTCGGTAGTTATCTCCCCGATAACCGTTATCTCCCCGATAACCGTTATCGGACACGAAGCGGCCGTCCTCACGCGGTCGATGTTATCGGCAGCCGCGGTGAAAAGCAGCTCGTAGTCTTCACCTCCCGACAGCGCCAGTTCCAGGGCACGGTCGGGGAAACATTCCTTGACCGCCGGTGAGATAGGCACACGGTCAACCTCCACCCGCGCGCCAACCCGGCTCTCCCGACAGATGTGGTTAAGGTCGGCAATCAACCCGTCACTGATATCAATGGCGGCCTTCACACCGTGCTCTACCAGCAACCGCCCTTCGGCTACACGAGGACGGGGATGAAGGAAGGTCTTTCTCAGGGAAGTGGTGGTGCCGGGTTCAAACGTCAGACCTTTTCTAAGTATTTCCACACCGGCAGCGGCAGCCCCCAGGGTACCGGTGACGGCTATCAGGTCTCCGGGTCGTGCCGCCGACCGTGTCAATATCTGCCCGTCCTTGCTACCGGTACTCCCCAGGACGGTAACGTTGATGACTGCCTGGGGCGCACTGACGGTGTTGCCACCGATAATGTCTACTTCGTATTCCCCGGCCAGGTCAATCATCCCCCGGTAGAGGGCTATAACATCCTTGACCCCGGTATCTCCGGGCAGGCCCAGGGATATCAGGGCATATGCGGGCAGACCGCCCATGGCGGCAATATCGCTCACATTCACTGCCAGGGATTTCCAGCCGACCTCTTCCCAGGAGGCGGTATTCAGGGAGAAGTGGACATCCTGGATGAGGGAATCAACGGTAGCCAACTGGATGGCGGTATCGCCGTGCCAGGCGGCGGCATCGTCGCCAATCCCTATGATGAGCCGCTCGCGGGCTGCCGTCGGTCTGCCCCGACCGCGGAGAATCATCCCGTTAAGGCATTCTATCAGCCCGAATTCGCCCAGTTCCCGTACCTTCATATCTGGCATTATAGCATCCCCGGACTGGGGGTGCACGGGTAAGGCGCAGTACGGACGGCTGGAGGTTCTTCGCATCCGGACCGGTTGCCAGGACAAAACATCACCCCCGCGTGGAGACTGTGCGTGCTAACTTCAGAAGCGTTCAGCAGACTCCTCGTAATGACCGTTCCCGTGCTGATTAGTATGGAACTGTTACTTAAGAGTCAAAACTGGTGTTGACATCGGGCACTAGCTTCAATTATAATCCGCCCAACTATGGGAGTACTCAAAAGTCTAGCCCTCAGTCTCTTTGGCTTTCTACTCTTCCTGTCGCTCATCATATACGCACCTGTACATCTGGTTAACAGCACCGTTCTGAACCCGGACTATATCGTTAGAGAGATGAACAAGGTGCAGGTATCCACAATAGCAAACGACATGCTTGAAGAAGACCCGGAGCAGGACTTCCCACTGGAACTGCAAGAAGCATTAGTCAGTACTGCTAAAGAAGTCGAACCGGTTGTAAAGGAACAGCTTGATAGTGCAATTCATTCAATCAGTGACTATCTTCGGGGACGTAAGGATGACCCGGAATTATCCCAGCTACTGAGAAATACCTTTATCAGTGCCAGTTTCGTGTCTTCCGTACTGGATAAGATAGACCTCGCCACCGTACTGGATTCGGCTCTCCCCGAGGAAATGCCGGCAGAATTTGCCGATGCAGTGGACAAAGTCATTGCTGCGCAGGGGGACGAGCTGAAGGCGCGCGTAGCAGCCGCCAGTGACCCAATCTTCGCATACCTGCTGTCAGAGACTGAGGATGTGGATATTGCCGTCGTCCTGCGTGACACCGTTCTGGACTCGGATTTTATTCTCAGCCTGGTGGATGAACTGGATATATCCCAGCTCGTCTCCGAGTATATCAACCAGCAGATAGAAGACCTTGTTCCCGAAGGTGTGGTTATTCCGACCGATACACTTGCTGATGCTATCGCTACACTCGAACCTACCATCGAAGAAGCGTTAAGAGACGCTGTTGACCCGATGCTCGACTACCTGCTTGGACTCTCAGACTCCTTCAGTGTTACCATCTCCCTGTCACCGGTTATAGATGATATCAGGGATGTGCTAAGACAGGCTGTTCTTGATACTGTACCGACAGAATGGGTTTCACTCCCACAGCAGGAGCGCGAGCAACGCATTAACGAATTCCTGGATGAGGCCACCGGAGCGATACCGGCTAATATCGAGCTTGACGAGGTTATTTTTGGTACCGGGGTACAGGAGCAAATCGCATCTTCACTGGATGACGTTAACCAGAGTCTGGCTGAGGCCAGGGTCGACATCAGTGAAGCAATATCCAAGGCTGAAGATAACCTTGTGGAAGCCAGGACTTATGTGGGTTACTTCCTGACCGGATACTACATATTACTCGCTGTAATTGTGGTACTGATACTGGCCATAATAGCCCTGCATCACCGGGTAAAAGGAGCCAGCCGTCATCTCGGTATCACTGCCCTGGTCTGCGGGACTATTGAGCTTGTCGGCCTTCTTGTCTTAAAATACTTCGCCTTAGCAAATATGGTAGAAGTAGACATCCCGCAGGCATTTCAGGACTTACCCGAGCAAATGCTTAATGACTTTACGGCACCACTGATGACGCTGAGCATCGGCCTAATCGTCGTTGGCCTTATCCTGATAGTCGTCTCTATCTTTTACCCGCGGTTCCGCGGGAAATCATCGGAGACCGAAAGCTAGCCGGGGTCCGCATTTTCGTCCTGAGGGGACACCAGCACGCTCCCGGAGCACCTCAGTCAGCTTCTGCTTCGTAAGAACCGAAGATGAAGTCCAGGTCCTCTTGCAGGCGGGAGACCTTCTCCGAAGGAAAGAGCTTCTCATCGATGTCTATTATCAGCTTCGTTTCGCCTTTGTCCAGACCCACGAAGTGAGCCCGGAGACACTCTTTTCCTTCCTCATCTTCTCGGCCGCTCTTGAAGGTAAGCGTACCACGGTAAATGAATGATGAGGAGTCACTGGGCATGGAGTACGTCACCAGCTTGGCCTCGCCTATCACTACGTCCTGCTTCTGAACGTAGTCCTTTATCGCGTCGTACAGCAGTCCCGGGTTCACCCCCTGGTAGACCTTCCTGATTTGCATCTTCCGTCCCTCACTTGGTTCTTCGTCGGTGGAAACTAGCAGGGTGATGAAAAACCCTTTCGACCAATCCCACTATATCTGGGGGACACCGGCAGAATCTGGTTTCAGATTCTGCTAACGTCATTCTGTAAGAATGACGCCCAGACACCCCCGTCAAAGGGGTAGGCCCCTTCTGAGGGGCACTCCTTCTGAGGGGCGCCCCCTCTTATTTAATTCTTTCTCTTTTCCTTGTGGAAGTACACAGCAGCGGCTGGGTCTGACTCTGTGGCCGCCTCTTCTGAGAGGCGCCCCCTCCTTGATATCCCCCTTTAAATCGCTGCATTCTGCCTCGTCAACACCATTCACGTGGATGCCGCAATCTCATATTCCATTTGCAGAGTCTCAATAAGCTCTCTAACGGAGATGATTGTGTCTATCCTGTGGGCATTAGCCCCGGCAAAGGCAAATCCTCTTTCAATGTCCCCCTTCTTGGCATTGGTCAGGGCGACACCGATGCAGTACGGCGCACTCCTTGGATCACAGGTCTTCAGACACTTCCAGGGGCACTTGAACGGTATCCTGGCCCCCGATGATATCTGCTCGAGGAACCCATTCCGTATGGCTCTTCCCGGTAGCCCAACCGGACTGTCGATTATGACAAGGTCCTCTTTCTTGCACCTCAGGTATGCTTCCTTGAATTCTGGGGAAGCATCGCATTCGTGAGTTGCCACGAATCTGGTTGCCATCTGCACTGCCTGGGCCCCTAATTGAAGGAACCTGTGAATATCGGCACCTGTATAGACCCCTCCGGCAGCGATTACGGGAATGCTCTTACCAAAGTATTGCTCATAGCGCTTTGTCACCGCGATTACTTCCGGCAGTATCTTCTCCAGGGCATAATCAGGATTAGTGATCTGCTCTTTCTTGAATCCAAGGTGTCCACCGGCTAATGGGCCCTCAACAACCACCGCATCAGGTACATGGTTATAGTGCCTCTCCCAGTATTGAAATATGACTCTGGCTGCCCTGGCAGAAGATACTATTGGAACAATCCTGGCTATGACGTTTTTGGACCCATCCGAAGACAATACCGTTGGAACCCTCAGCGGAAGTCCGGCGCCAAGAAAGACCAGGTCTGCGCCTTCATCCACCGCGGTCTGCAGAAGGTCATAGGAATCTGAACTGGCTACCAGTATGTTCACGCCAATAATGCCCGTCGATAGCTCCCTTGCCCTTCTTATTTCTCTTTGCAAGGCTCTCTTATTGGCTTCCTTGAAATTCTTGTCGAAATCAGTCTCAAGCATGCCGATTCCCGTGGCGGCAATAATTCCGATACCTCCCTCGTTGGCAACGCTTGAGGATAGACTCGACAAGGAAATACCAACCCCCATTCCCCCTTGCACAATCGGGATACTTGCTTCCAGGTCGCCTATCCGCAGTTTTGGCATCTTATTTAGGCTCATACACTACACTCATTCAACCAGGATGCTGTCTTTTACCCGAGCCGCGCTGGCTTCTCCGAAACGCTGCCCCCCGCTGGGTGAATCCTGTAGCTCCCCTCTGGTCTACCCCTCTTGTTCCAGTGCCGTGTAGACACGCACGGTCAGCATTCCAATGTTCATGACCCGTACCCGCCTGCGCTGCCATTCAAGCCTAATCATAAGCTTTTGTTAACCTTTTCTCAAGTCGGGACGAAGAATACGACACGGCAGACCATCGATGTACTGTCGACGGTCTGCCGTACATTACGCCTGACTTTTTCGGATGGAACAGTCCTGGCCGGACTCACTTCGAGCTATCGCCGCTTGATTGTTTCTCCCCCAGTCCCAGGACGTTTATCAGCCGGGACTGGTCGGACATAACGAGCTTGGTGTTATCCTCAAGAGCTGCCTGGGTAACCTGGAGCTGCTTCAGCAACTGGGCATTGCCGACAAAGAACTTATCGGCCGCCTTGGATACTTCTTCTATCGCCCTGGCTTCACCTTCAGCCCTGAGAATGGCAGCCTGCCTGTCGCCTTCAGCAATCAGTATCGACTGTTGCCTGGTGCCTTCAGCGACCAGGATTGCGTTCTGCTTGTCGCCCTCGGCCTCCAGGATTTGCTTCGCCCGGTAAGCTTCCGCTTCAAGGATAATTCCCCGTTTCTCGCGCTCCGCCTTCATCTGCTTGCTCATGGCATCGGCTATATCCCTGGGCGGCTCAATCTCCTTGACCTCCACCCTGGTTACCTTTACGCCCCATTTATCGGTAGCCTCATCCAGTGTCTCACGCAGAGCAGCATTGATACGTTCCCGCGATGTCAAAGTTTCATCCAGGCTCATCTCACCGATGACGTTCCTGATGTTGGTCTGCGCCAGCTTGCTTACAGCCATGGCGAAATTGGCTACTTCATAGGTCCGTGCCTTGGCATCCGATACGTAATAGTAGACAACCGCGTCCACGGTAACGGCAACGTTATCCATAGTAATTACCGGCTGCGGTTCAATATCGAGCACCGTCTCCCGCATGTCCACCCTCACCAGAAGGTTGTCTACGAAAGGGAAAAGGAACTTCAGCCCGGGGTCGAGCGTCTCCTTGTACCTGCCCAGCCGCTCGACGATACCCCGCTCAAACTGATGGATGACCTTCAAGGACCTGAAGAGAATGATTACGGCCACTACCAGGATGACAATAAGGGCAATCAATCCACCTGACATATTCAATCACCTCCTGCTGTTTTTTGAACAATAAGAGTCGTTCCACGAATTTCGATGACGGTAACTTCCTGACCTTCCCCTATCTCCTCGTCGGCTGTAGCCCGCCACCGGACACCACCAACCTGAATCCGTCCAGGAGCATACTTTGTAATGTTTTTAATCACAATACCCCGCGTGCCGATAATGGCATCGATGTTTGTCTTTGCCTTCCTGGTCTGTGTCCAGCGGAGAAGGTACCTCCGTCCGGCGACGATGTAGACGAAGCAGAGCACGCTGGTGACGATTACGGCCACCGGCCAGGAATCGAACGGCGAGGCGACCAGCCCTCCCACAATGAATACCGAACCGATGATGGCCAGTTCGAACCCGCTGAAACCACCTCCGAGGAACTCGACCAGGACCATCGCGAGTCCTACACCCACGAATATCAGCCACAACCACTGGTCTGCAAACTCCATTTCACCTCCCTTTTCCCCAGAATCCTGACAGGTCGTCAAAATAGTAGCTTACTGGCACTTGAGTTTATTACTCAGTAAGGAGTTTGTCAACAGCCGTTAGAGATGATGACCCCACCAGTATTGCCCGTGCCATGACTCGTATGGTATACTGTGTAGGAATTCGGCAAGGGGGTAGAGTTTGGCGGAGACCGTCACAATAAAAGAACTACTTGAGGCTGGGGCCCATTTCGGGCATCCGACCAGTCGCTGGCATCCTCGCATGAAGCAGTATATCTTCACCAAGCGTGATGGCATTCACATCATTGACCTGGAACGAACTGCCAGTATGCTTGAGAAGGCCTGTGAGTTTATCAAGCAGGTAGCCGCCGAAGGCGGTGACGTTATGTTTGTGGGCACCAAGAAGCAAGCCCATGATGCCACCGAAGAAGAAGCCCAGCGATGCGGGATGTTCTTCGTTAACCAGCGCTGGATAGGGGGAACCCTGACCAACTTCGCCACCATCCAGTCACGCATTGACTATCTGGTGCGCCTGGAAGACCAGCAGGCCCGGGGAGGCTTCAGTCGACTCCCCAAGAAAGAGGTCCTCAAGATTGAAGAAAAGATAGCCCGCCTCAACCGGCAGATGGGGGGCTTCAAAGAGATGACCCGCCTGCCCGCGGCGCTGTTCATCATTGACACCACGAAGGAGGGCATCGCCATCGCTGAAGCCAAACGCGTCGGAATACCGATAGTTGCTGTTGTAGACAGCAATTCCAACCCTGTCGATATCGACTACCCCATTCCCGCCAACGATGACGCTATCAGGGCCATCAGGCTGGTATGCAGCAAGATTGCCAACTCCATACTGGAAGGCAAGGCCTCGATGGCGATGGAAGTCACCGAGGAAGGAGAAGGGGTAGACCTGGAAGAACCAGAGCAAGTTCCGGACGGTGAACCGCTGGTGTTTACCCCCGATGACGAATAACAACATGAGCATTTCCACGGAGAAAATCAAGGAACTCAGAGACCAGACAGGTGCTGGCATAATGGACTGCCGGAATGCGCTCTTCAAAACAGAAGGAGACATGGAAAAGGCAACCGAGATTCTGAAAGAGCAGAGTCTGGTCCGGGTAGACAAGAAGAGCCAGCGTGAGACCTCGCAGGGACTGGTTGAGACCTACGTACATACCGGCGGACGCATCGGAGCGATGGTTGAGCTGAACTGCGAGACTGACTTCGTCGCCCGCACCCCGGAGTTCCAGGAATTAGCGCACAACCTGGCAATGCAGGTTGCCGCCCAGGAACCCCTGTGCATCACTGAGGAACAGATGCCTGAAGATGCCGATACGGAGCCGGAAATAGCCTGTCTGCTGCTCCAGGCCTTCATCAAGGACCCTGAGAAGACCATCCAGGACCTTATCACCGAGACCGCGGCCAGGGTTGGTGAGAACGTCAGAGTAAGCAGATTTGCCAGGTTTGAACTGGGGCAGGGAGAGTGCCGCGTGGCCGAACTGAGTGCAGACGTTGCTGCCGGTGCGGACTCCTGACCATAACGAAATAGGACCCAATTAAGCCTTATCAGGCTTAATCAGGTGTGAATAAGGCAAATGGCTGCTCACGAGCAAATCGTTACTCCTAAGTATCGGCGCATCGTCCTCAAACTCAGTGGTGAGGCCTTTAGCGGCGGAGCCGATTTTGGTATCGACCCCACGTTCTCAATCAGGGTAGCCAGGCAGATTAAGCGGGTCAGCGAGATGGGGGTGGAAGTAGCCGTCGTCGTGGGTGGTGGCAATATCTGGCGGGGCGCCCAGGCGGAGCAGCACGGAATGGACCGGGCCACCGCAGACTATGCCGGAATGCTGGCCACAGTAATCAACGCCCTCTCCCTTCAGGATGCCCTGGAAAGGGAAGGTGTGAGCACCAGGACCCAGTCTGCACTGAATATCCAGCAGGTAGCCGAACCCTACATCAGGCGAAGGGCTATCCGTCACCTGGAAAAAGGCAGGGTGGTTATCTTTGCAGCGGGAACGGGCAACCCATTCATGACCACGGATACCGCCGCCGCCCTGCGGGCGATAGAGATTGGGGCAGGGGCACTGTTGATGACCAAGAACAATGTTGATGGTATCTACAGTGCTGACCCCCGCAAAGACCCCAAAGCCAGGAAGTTCGATTCCATTACCTACCTCGATGCCATCAATATGCGGCTGGAGGTAATGGACGCTACCGCACTGTCCCTCTGCCTGGAAAACAAACTGCCGATAATCGTCTTTGATTTCCTGGCAGACCGGAGTATAGAACGTGCCGTGATGGGCGAGCCAATCGGCACCATGGTGTCCAGCAGGAAGAGCGATGAGTGAGGCTATTCTGTTAAACATCGAACAGAAGATGCGGAAATCGCTGGAGGCCCTGCAGAAGGAACTGGCCGGTATCCGCACCGGGCGTGCCTCACCGGCATTGATAGAAAACGTTAGAGTGGAGTATGCCGGTGCCATTATGCCTCTCAACCAGGTCGCCAGCATCTCCACACAAGGGGCAAATCTGTTAATAATCCAGCCGTGGGACAGGGCAAGCGTCAGCAGCATCGAGAAGGCCATCCTGGCATCTGACCTGGGACTAAACCCGGCCAGTGATGGCCGCGTCATACGAGTGAATATCCCCCCGCTGACTGAAGAGCGTCGACAGGAACTCATCAAGGTCGTCCGGCGCAGGATTGAGCAAGGGAGGGTGGAAATCCGTAATCTGAGGCGCGAGGCTCTGGACGAACTCAGGACACAGGAGAAGAACAAAGAGCTCTCGCAGGATGAGGATAAGCGCCTCCAGGGACAGCTGCAGAAGCTCACCGATGGTTTCATTGCCGAGAGCGAGCGTATCGGTCGTGACAAAGAAGCGGAAGTCCTGGAGGTCTAGTCTGGCTCTCAGGCATACACAGGGGATGGCAGGATGATGGTTGCGAAATCGACCCCCAAACAACTGGAACGTCTGCCCAACCATGTAGCCATCGTACCGGATGGTAACGGCCGATGGGCAGAAAAACGTGGCTGGCCCAGGCTTGAGGGCCACCGGGCCGGGGCGGAAAACATGCACCGCATGGTGCAGTACCTCAATAAGTACCCGATAAACTACGTCACCCTCTACGGGTTCTCCACCGAGAACTGGAACCGTCCCGAATCTGAGATTAAGGGCCTGTTCCAGATTCTGACAGCATTTATAGACCGGTATCTTGATGAAATCCATGGGAAGGGTATCAGGCTGCGCCATATTGGCCGACTTCATCAGTTGCCGCAGAGTCTGCGGGAGTCAATAACCAGGGCAATTGCGACCACCAGGGATAACACCAGCATGACGCTCTGCGTTGCCTTCAACTACGGGGGACGCGCTGAGATTGTCGATGCCATGCAGCGGTTAATAGCCGATGGTGTCAGACCTGAAGACATTACCGAGGAGTCACTCAGCAAGTATCTCTATGCCGCTGATATACCTGATGTCGACCTCTTGATTCGTACCGGCGACGAAACCAGGCTGAGTAATTTCCTGCTGTGGCAGACAGCCTACAGCGAGTACCACTTCACCAGGGTCCTCTGGCCGGACTTCCGCAAACGTGACCTGGACAGAGCCCTCCTGTCATACAGCCGAAGGAAAAGGCGGTTTGGCGGGCTGGGGTAGTAGCCGGCATGCTTAAGAAGAGGGTTATCACCACTCTGGTCATCATCCCCCTGCCTGTTGCGGCTATCTGGTTTGGCGAACCCTGGTTTACGGCCCTGATGGCTGTGGTGGCAGTGCTTGGCGTCATGGAGTTCTATCGACTGGCCGTCGCCTCCAGGGCATCGCCACTTGCCTGCATTGGGGTGGTACTGACTCTTCTCTTCATCGTCAGTCGGAACCCGAACCTGTTATCGTTTCTGGCACCTCGCTTTGACCCCGGCCTGTTGATACCACTTCTATTGATGCTGGCAATCGCGCTCCCCATGCTCTGGCTTCTGATACGACCGCGCACCGGCACGGCCTTTGTCAATTGGGCGTGGACGCTCGGTGGAATCCTCTATGTGGGCTGGCTCCTTAGCCACCTGGTGTCACTGAGGGGCATGACCGACGGTATGAACTGGGTATTCCTTGTTATTCTGGCCAATGCTGCCTCCGATACCACTGCCTTCTTCATCGGCAGGTCTTTCGGACGCCACCGCCTGGCACCACGAATCAGCCCCAACAAGACCTGGGAAGGCGCCCTGGCCGGAGTGGTCGGCGCAATGGTGTTTAGCCTGCTATTTACTGCGCCAAGACTGTTTGCCGCAACCAACCCGCTCTATGTCGAGGGCTTTATCTACTGGCAGGCGCTGAGCCTCGGCCTCCTCGTCAGCGTGTTCGGACAGCTTGGTGACCTTGCGGAATCGCTGCTCAAGCGTCATGCCGGAGTCAAAGACTCCGGCGGCCTGCTGCCGGGGCACGGGGGTATCCTGGACCGGATGGACAGCATTATCTTCGCAGGTATCGTGGTATACTACTATGTAGTATGGGTAATACAGTAAAACGACTGGCCGTCCTCGGTTCTACCGGTTCAATCGGCAAACAGACGCTTCAGGTCGTGCGTAACCTCCCATCCCGGTTCCGCGTCGTGGCATTAACGGCGGGGCAGAACATAGACCTGTTGTCCAGGCAAATCGAGGAGTTCCGGCCGAGTTTCGTTCATTGCCAGGCAGAAAACATTCCCCGTACCGGTTTCGAGCGTCTCCTTCCGGAGGAGATGGCCCGCCACACCGAGGTAGATATGGTTGTCGTTGCTACCTCGGGAAAGGCAGGGCTGACCGCAGTGTTATCGGCGGTCAGGGCCGGGAAGGATGTCGCCCTGGCCAATAAGGAATCGCTGGTCATGGCCGGTGATATCATCACGCGAGAGGCGAAGGCAAGCGGTGCCCGTATCTTTCCGGTGGACAGCGAACACAGCGCCATCTGGCAGTGTCTTCGGGGTGAAGAAAAGCCCGTGACCCGCATATATCTAACTGCTTCAGGGGGGCCTTTTCGCGGCTATTCACCGGAAGAACTGGAGCGAGTAACCGCCGCCCAGGCCTTGAAACACCCCTCCTGGCAGATGGGAAAGAAGGTCACCATCGATTCCGCCACCCTGATGAACAAGGGGCTGGAGATAATCGAAGCCCACTGGCTGTTCGATGTTCCCTATGACGGAATCCGGGTTATTGTTCATCCGCAGAGCATCATTCATTCCATGGTTGAATTCGCCGACGGCTCAATCAAGGCCCAGATGAGCTATCCCGATATGCGGCTGCCGATTCAGTATGCCCTCACTTACCCCGAGCGCCTGCCCAATGCAGAGCTTCCCCGGATAGACTGGTCCGCGGTCCAGGAGCTGACCTTCGAGCAGCCGGACCCTGACCGGTTTCCCTGCCTGAGGCTGGCAATCGAGGCCGGAAAAAAGGGAGGGACCCGGCCCGCCGTCCTCTGTGCCGCCGACGAGGTGGCCGTTGACCTCTTTCTATCCGGAGACATCGGCTTTACGGACATAGCCCGTCTGGTGGGACAGGTGCTGGCGGAGCATGAGACCATCACCGGGCCGGGTCTGGAAGACATCATCAGCGCTGACGGCTGGGCGAGGCAGAGGACGCATGTGCTGGCCGGGGAGGGTAACCCGTGCTGACGGTACTTTCCTTCCTCGGTGTTATCCTGGTGGTTATCTTTGCCCACGAGCTCGGGCATTTTGTAACCGCCAAGCTGTCCCACGTGAAGGTGGAGGAGGCCGGCCTCTTCTACCCGCCGCGCCTGTTCGCCTTCAAACGCGGTGAGACAGTATACTCGATAAACGCCCTCCCCCTGGGCGGATTCGTCAAGATGTCCGGCGAGGAGGACCCCGATGCACCCGGCAGCCTGGCGAACAAGAGTATCCCCACCCGGCTGCTCGTCCTCGGCGCCGGCTCGATTATGAACTTCCTGCTGCCTATCCTGCTCCTCTCGATTGCCTTTATGGTCCCCCATGATACCGTTATCAGCGACGTCGAGGTAATGGACGTGGCACCGGACTCTCCGGCAGCCCTTGCCGGGATAGAACCCGGGGATATCATCCTGAACATTAACGGCAAAGTCGTAAACAATTCCGGCGACCTCCAGCGCTACCTGTACCGCTACCTGGGTAGCACCATCCCGGTCTCCATCCGGCATACCGACCTGTCCACAGAGGAGGTGCGCTTGACCCCCAGCTGGAAACCTCCGGAGGGGCAAGACCCCATCGGCGTGACCACAGTCCAGTGGGTGGCAATTAGAGAGATAGCGCCAGACTCCCCGGCCGCCGGGGCAGGCATCAGACCGGGAGACGTTATCCTGAGCATAGACGGAGAAGAAGTGCATAGCGTCGACGACCTGGGGAGCTACCTTGACCGGCACCTGGACACCGAAGTAGCTGTCCTCATCCGGCGCACTGACTTGACCACGGAAGAGGTCCACCTTATACCCCGGTCGGACCCACCCGCAGAGGAGGGGGCTATGGGTGTTGCCGTATACACCTCTTCCGGGCCGGTCACGCGGCAACGGCTTTCGTTCTGGCAGGCGATACCGAAGGGTTTCGGCCAGAGTATAGAAATCTTCGTCCTGTTCAAGAACGGCGTTGTCGGTATTATCAGTGGTGCTTTGCCATTCGACCTGAGAGGGCCGGTGGGCATCGCGCAGATGACCGGAGAGGTAGCCAGGGCGGGGATAGGTCCCCTGCTGGAGTTTGCCTCCCTTATCAGTATCAACCTGGGTATTATCAACCTCTTTCCGCTTCCGGCGCTGGATGGTGGCCGGCTTATCTTTGTCTTCCTGGAGTTTGTCCGCCGGGGCAAGCGCATCTCCCCAAAGAAGGAATGGCAGATACACACCATCGGCTTCTTCCTGCTGATAGCGGTCTTCCTGGCGGTTACCGTCCAGGATATATTCAGAATCATTGGCGGCGGGTAGAATACCGTAGTCCGCATACGCTTTATCAGGCTCCCCCTTTTATTTTATACTCTGCTAACAGGACGTCGGGAAAACCCTATTAAAAATTATAGATAAAGGTTAGGTGAGATAAGTGAATATTAAAATACCGAGACGAATCTTCAACCACATAGAGACTATTATCAAACAAAGAGCAAATGTAGGGAAGCTAGATAAGCCCATTGTCTTTGCAATGTATACTACCGTAGACGACCACAGTGAAATAATTGACTACAAGGAAATACCTACAGTAAAAGTCACTGGTGACTATCCTTGTGGAGACTACGATTATAAATATCCAGGAATTAGTGAACTAGATTTCTATCCAAAGAAAAGTAGCGGCAGGTGGTTTAGCGGAACATTGGTCTTTGGCGATGGTACTGAACTCGATGAATCTGATAAAAAATGGATGCTTCGTGACGAAATGTACT
The DNA here is from genome assembly GCA_016783135.1 of Dehalococcoidales bacterium. GTDB lineage: Bacteria > Chloroflexota > Dehalococcoidia > Dehalococcoidales > Fen-1064 > DUES01. Next base: position 43,037 of record JADHXC010000005.1, read on the forward strand.
TCAGAATTAAGGTCTATAAAGGCGGTAATGGTAAGCTACAATGGAAAGCGTATTACCTTGATTATCCAGAGGTATCATTATTATTATCATGAATTAAATAACTGGCATTTCTGCACTTCGGCACAATACTAACCGCTTCCTCCACGCTCGGACATTCGTACGTACAAGAAATAAAACACCCCGATGAACTATTTGCAGTACGCAGGACTCCTCGGCTGCGGTAGAATGCTTAGCAGGATGCTGAAAAAAGGGAGTCCAGAGGGCAGGCCCCTTCTGAGGGGCACCCCCTCTGGCAGGGGTGTCTGGGCGTCATTCGTACGGAATGACGTTAGCAGAATCCGAAACCGGATTCTGCCGGTGTCTCCCAGATATAGTATTTCCCCCCCTTCCCGATGAGCTGTTTGCAGTAGTGTGACCTGTGGGATTACCTGTTATCTGATTATTACCCCCTTGACAAAAAAATTATTAGTGCTACTGTGTTAGGAGGTTTGCCGATTATCTAAAAACAGGAGGCATCTATGTGTTTTTCGGCTGGAGCAAGTTTTGCGGGAAGCATAGTACTATCTGCAGTTGGCGTCGCTTCCGTGAGGAAAGTCAGGAAGCCAACGCAGAGGCTTTTTGCGGGAATACCGCTCCTTTTTGGTTTCCAGCAGTTCGCCGAGGGCGTGCTGTGGTTCACCCTGAGATCGGGCGGACATGACTGGCTTCAGAATGCTGCTACATACATCTTCTTAATAACGGCAATGGTTATCTGGCCCGTGATGATACCATTATCCATGTGGTTTATGGAGGAGGTAAAAGAGAGAAAGAATATCCTGGCCGGCTTAATAGTGATAGGAGGCATACTGTCACTATTTTATGCTTTCTGTTTCATCTCTTATAATGTCACTCCGCAGATAAGCGGCTTCCATATACGGTACGTTGATGACTTTCCTAGGACCCTTGTGACTATTGCTTCCTTCTTCTACCCGGCTTCAACTGTTGCACCTCTTTTTGTCTCGTCTGTCAGGCGGATGTGGCTGTTTGGCATTCTGATCACGGTATCATACCTTGTCACGGGAATATTCTTTGCACAATATCTGACATCTGTCTGGTGCTTCTTTGCGGCGCTTATAAGTATGGCGATTTATTGGATACTAAGTGAATCTCAGGCTACAGTGCCTTCTGAAGCCTTAGTGGAGGGAAGGGGCTCATAGCTCGTAGTGTATAATTCATTGTCAATAGTTCCTACCAGGGCAAAATGCTTACATACTCTTTTTCGACGGAAGAATTATAGTTCAAGACAAGCAGACATCCCAATGTTTGTCCAGTGGTGATGCCGTAGCCCGCCGGCTTCCGCTATCTGAGACCCCGCGCTATGACCCTGCATTCCCCATATCACACTGATGAAAACCGGACGCCCCCGGACAGAAAGACAGGACGGCCCCACCCCCTGCGCCAACCAGTAGATGTGTGCATTTACATAACGTTGGAAACAATTCCCACGCCTGCGTAGCCTCGAATTGTTTCTCGTTTTCAGCGTTATGGAGGAACTCCGGGAACCTTACAGTAACAGGGTACTTTAAGTATTGCACCCCGCACAATTTGTATTTGGTATTGCTGATGATATAATTCATGTAGAGTGGCCGTGCGGGTGGTGGCAGATGGTGAAGGACTTCGAGCTCATGGAACATACCGCCGATGTGGGCATTGTGGCCTACGGTGCCAGCATTGCTGAGGCGTTTGTCAATGCCGGCCGGGCCCTCTTCAGCCTGATTACCGAACCGGACGGTATTAGCGAGACGGAGTACCGCGATATCGAGGTGACCACGCCTGACCGGGAAAGCCTGCTCGTAGCGTGGCTGAATGAGCTCATCTTCCTGTTCGATGCTGAGGGCATGCTCTTCAAGCGGTTCGACATCACCGACCTCAGCACTACCCGACTCAAAGCCAGAGCCTATGGCGAGGTCGCTGACAACTCCCGTCACATACTGAAGGTGGGGGTCAAGGCTGCCACCTACCACATGCTCGAGGTCGACAGCAGCAACGGCAGCCGGGTGCGGGTATTGTTTGACATTTAGCCGGGCACACGGAGGTGAAGATGACGTGGCGAGAAACACTGGACCGGCTTGACGACTACTGCTGGGAGATACCCACAAGCTACAAAGAGGGCATGAGAGTGTCCGGCCGGGTCTTTGCCAGCGAGGCGATGCTGGAGCATATCCTGCAGGAACAGGTCTTCCAGCAGGTGGCCAACGTGGCCTTCCTCCCCGGTATCGTCGGGCATTCTCTGGCCATGCCGGACGTCCACTGGGGTTACGGCTTTCCCATCGGTGGGGTGGCGGCTACCAGGGTATCCGACGGCGTCGTGTCACCGGGAGGGGTGGGGTTTGACATCAACTGCGGCGTCAGGCTCCTGACAACGAGTCTTACCGCGGAAGAGGTAATCCCAAAGATAGAGCCGTTGACTGCCGAGCTCTATGCCAACGTGCCTTCCGGATTGGGCTCGAAGGGCAGACTGCGGGTAAGCGAGAAGGAGCTGGACGAGGTCATGGTCAAGGGCAGCCTCTGGGCAGTGGGAAAGGGCTATGGTGAGCCGGCGGACATCGACGCCACCGAGGAGTCCGGCTGCATCAGGGGGGCTAATCCGGAGAAGGTCAGCAACAAGGCCAAACAGCGCGGGATACCGCAACTGGGGACTCTGGGCTCAGGCAATCATTTCCTCGAGGTGGAGCGGGTGAGCGAGATATATGACCGCGATGCCGCCCGGGCGATGGGTATCGAGGAGGTGGGCCAGGTGGTTGTCATGGTGCACTGCGGTTCCCGGGGTCTGGGACACCAGGTCTGCACGGACTACGTCGCCACGCTGGGGAACGCGGTGAGGAAGTATGGTATCAGCCTCCCCGACCGCCAGCTTGCCTGCGCGCCGATTCAGTCGCCGGAGGGGCAGTCCTATCTTGAGGCGATGGCCTGTGCCGCCAACTATGCCTGGACGAACCGGCAGTGCATCGCGCACTGGGTCAGGGAGTCCTTGGTCAAGGTCTTCGGCAAGAGCCGCCGGGAACTGGGACTGGAACAGGTCTACGACCTGGCTCATAATATCGCCAAGATAGAAGAGCACACCGTGGATGGGGAGAAACTCACCGTCTGCGTCCATCGCAAGGGTGCTACGCGCGCCTTCCCGCCCGGACACCCGGATGTTCCTCAGGCTTACCGGGAGATAGGACAACCGGTACTGATTCCCGGTGACATGGGCCGCGGCTCTTACATTGCCGTAGGTACCGAGACCGCCATGAAGACGACGTTTGGCTCTACCTGTCACGGCGCGGGCAGGGCACAGAGTCGGTCGGCGGCCAAGCGGAATTTACGGGGTGCCGATGTCGCCAGGTCACTGGCGGCCAGGGGAATAACAGTCAGGGCAGGAAGCATGGGCGGCCTGGCCGAGGAGGCCCCCGAGGCCTACAAAGACGTGGACGAAGTGGTTGACGTGACCCAGAGGGCGGGCATTTCCCGCAAGATAGTGCGGACAATACCGATAGGCGTCATCAAAGGCTAGCAACAAAGGAGGTAATAGAGTAATGGCAGACGTAGAGCAACTGGTCAAAACAACTCTCGGCGAAATCGAGCGAATCCTTTCGACCAAGGCGGTGGTCGGTGAGCCAATGACCATCGAAGGCAACACCATCATACCGCTGGTCAGCATGGGATTCGGCTTCGGTGGTGGCGGTGGTTCCGGCGGAGGTAAGGATAAGACTGAGGGTAGCGGTGCCGGTACCGGCGGCGGAGGAGGAGTCAAACCCCTCGGCATCATCGTCGTCAATGCAGATGGTGTGAAGATTGAGCCTATCAGGGGGGCATCGGCTGCCGTGGTCGAGGCCGTAGCCGATGGTATCGCCAGGATGATGGAGAAGCGCCGGGAGAAGAAAGAAGATTAGGCGGTAAAGCGTGCTTGCCCTGTACATTATTGCGGGCATTGTTCTGCTGGTCATCCTGCTGTTCTCCATACCGGTGGACCTGGCGTTTGACATCGTAACGTACCAGAAAGGCGGGGGACGGCTGAGGATGGGCTGGCTCTTCGGGCTGGTGGGGAAGGAGCTGCTTCCCGGCAAGAAAAGACGCCTACAGAAGGTGAAGAAGGCCAGGAAGGTCGAAAGAGCCAAGAAGAAGCCCGACCTGGCTCTTCTCATCCCGGTGCTCAGGACCAGGGGACTGGTAGACGGGGTCGCCCGTCTGGTCAGGCGAATGCTCCGCAGCCTCCGCGTTCGAGAGCTGGATGCCAGCCTCCGGTTGGGCCTGCCGGACCCGGCGGACACCGGCCTGATGTACGGCTTTTGCTGGCCTGCTTTTGCCTTTCGCGGCTCCTCCAGCGCCGTCCGGTTCCGGATGGAACCTGCTTTCGAAGGGCCTGTCTTCGAGGCCAGCCTGCAGGGTGCAGTGAGGGTCTTTCCGGCACAGGTGGCGGCGAATGCCGTCCGTTTTGTCGTTTCTCCGCCGGGTTTACGCGTTATCAGGTTGATGGTGGTATCACGGTGGAAAAAGAGGAAATAAGCGCCGGCGAGCGCATTACCGTTGGGCAGGTGACTCTGCTGCCGATTCTGCGGACGGTGGCACATTGCCGGAAGGGCAGTCGTGGCATCATCGGCTCCGGTTCCAGGGAAGTCCTCGGTGTGGTGGTGCTGTCACCTGCCGGGCACCGGGCCATCAGCGTGTCCGGCGAAAGTGTACCGTTGGAGAACTATATCAGTCAGGTGCCGGAGATTGAGGAACTACTCCGGGGCGGATAGTCGGTATACCGGCCGGTTAAGGGGTTACCAGGGAAGCTCGTCCGCGTCTACTTCAATGGCGTCCTCAGCTTCTGGAGGCAGCTCGATGGAGACCGGCTGGTTGTAATCGTAGGCCAGCAGGCTCATGGCTATCTCCATGGTCAGCGACCCTTCCTCGTCCGGGAATCCCATCGCCTCCGGGGTCATCTCCAGGGTCATCTCTATTTCCGACTTGATCAGGTAGAAGGTGGTCTTGGCAATCCACTGCTTCACGGAAAAACCCTCGACGATCTCCTTCATGGAGTCCTCCTCCACCTCAGGCAACTCCTGGCTTGTTACCTGCGACCATTCCATAAATAGCTCCCAGAGCTGTTCGGGATCAGGGGCGACTTCAATCAGGTAGCAGTCTACGCCTCTGACGGTATCAGTGCCGATGACGCTTACCACGGCCGCCTGAAGAAGCTCGATCTGGGGCTCGACCTGACTCATTTGCTCCCAGGTTCCCTCCGGCATCTCTGACTTGAGCCACATGGAGATGTTGCCCATCTGCGGAAGGTGGGCCAGTATGTAGACCGCGTCTTCCATGAGATACATGTTCATTTCCATCCGCATCACGTCTTCCCCGGGGGCGACCATATTTACTTCGATCGTCGTCGTCGTCCTTATCCGCCCGGCCTCAATGTCCAGCGTTCCACTCACTTCCATGACCGTCGTGGCTTGAAACGCCTCGGCCTCGCTTTCCACGGCGATCTTCATGGTTCTATCGGCGTCGAAACGGTACGTTTTCAGGTCCTTAAGAGCTTGGGCCACACCGTCTACTATCTCCTCTGCCGAAGGTAAAGCCTGTTTCTCGGCGGCTTCCTCGGGGGTAGCGAGCTGACAGGCCGATAGGGGAACGAGTATCGCCGCGGCAAGGAACACAATTGCCGTATTTCTCCACATTTCTTCGTTCCTCCTCTATGTCTGACTCTTCAGCATTCGAGGGGGAGGAGTCTGGGAGGCTGGCCGAAGGCGACCGTATTGTACTTGTGCGACAAGGAAGATGTCAAGAGGAGAACTGTTCTTGAGTGGTCTACCGGCTCGCGGCCTCGTGCTTCACCAGCCAGTACTCCAGGCTGTCGGCCAGTGCCAGCCAGCTGGCTTCGATGATGTTAACGGAACTGCCCACCGTTCGCCAGTCGTCGGTGCCGTCACTGGACTCAATGAGGACGCGCACCTGCGACTCGGTACCGGTGCTCTCTTCGAGGATGCGGACTTTGTAGTCGACCAGTTTGATGGCGGAGAGGGCGGGGTAGAACTGGAGCAGGGCTTTGCGTAGTGCCTGGTCCAGGGCATTGACCGGGCCGTTACCTTCGGCAACGGTGTGCATGATGTCAGGGCCGACCCTCACTTTGACCATCGCCTCAGCAAGCGTCTCCTCAGGGTCTTCCCCGGTGGGTGTGCGCCGTCTCTTCTCCACGAGTACCATGAAGTCGACAAGTTCAAACGGCGGCCGGTAGTCGGGTCGGGCGTGATGCACCAGCAGCTCAAAGGAGGCCTCGGCGTTGTCGTACTGAAAACCGCGGCTCTCTAGCAGCTTGACCTGTTCCAGCAGCTTCTGTGCTTCAGCGCCCTGGGGTGGCATATCCAGCCCGAGCTCCCGTGCTTTGTAGAGGATGTTGCCTTTGCCGGATAGCTCGGAAACAACCACCCTCAAATGGTTTCCGACCAGGGAAGGGTCAATGTGCTGGTAAGCGTCTGCCCATTTGGTGACACCGGAAACGTGAATCCCGCCTTTGTGGCTGAAGGCGCTGAGGCCGACGTACGGCAGGGAAGCGTCCGGCATAAGATTGGCGGCCTCACTGACGAAGTGGGAGACCTCGGTCAGACGTGCCAACTGGGCATCGGTGACGCAGTCAACGCCCATCTTGAGCTTGAGGGTGGGGATGATAGTGCACAGATTGGCGTTTCCGCAGCGCTCGCCGTAGCCATTGATAGTACCCTGGACATGGGTTGCCCCGGCTTTGACTGCCGCCAGGGTATTGGCCAGTGCCAGACCGCCATCATTGTGGGTGTGGATGCCTGTCTCCGCGGCTGCGGCCGTCGACTTCACCGAAGCTTCTACCGCCCGCGCTATCTCTTCGGGTAGAGCACCGCCATTAGTATCACAGAGTATCAGGCAGCTTGCCCCGGCCTCGGCGGCCACCGACAGGCAGCGGAGGGCGTAGTCCGGGTCACTCTTGAAGCCATCAAAGAAGTGCTCGGCGTCAAAGAAGACAGTCAGGCCCCGTTCCTTGAGGTACTGTATTGATTCGGCAATCATGCTCAGGTTCTCCTCAAGACTGGTTTCCAGCACCTGGGTGACCTGCCGGTCTGAGCACTTGCCGACGATTGTGGCTATCTCTGCCCCCGATTCTGTCAGGGCAATGAGGTTACCATCCGTCTCCGCCCGCGTTTTCGGCCTGCGGGTGCTCCCGAAGACGGCAATCCGGGCAGTGGTCAGCTTCAGGTCCTTTGCCTTCTCGAAGAACTCGGCGTCCTTGGGGTTGGAGCCGGGCCAGCCGCCCTCGATGTAGTGGATACCAAGCTCGTCAAGCTTGCGGGCAATCCTGAGCTTGTCGACGACCGAGAAGGAGACGCCCTCCTTCTGCGAGCCGTCCCGGAGTGTTGTGTCATAGAGTTTAAGCGACAAACCCTACCCTCCTATCCTCTCCGCAATTTGGTCGCCCATCTCGCTGGTGCCGACCTTCGTCCGGCCTTCGCTGAAGATGTCATAGGTACGGTAGCCTGACTCCAGCACGCGGTCGACTGCCTTCTCGACTGCTCTGGCTTCCGCCGGCAGTCCGAAGGAATAGCGCAGCATCATCGCCACGCTGAGGACCAGGGCACAGGGATTGGCCATGTCTAGTCCGGCGCGACGGGGGGCGCTGCCGTGAATCGGCTCATACATGCCGAATATCCTGACTCCCTCCCGGGGTACACCGGCCAGGCTGGCCGAGGGCAGCATTCCCATCGAGCCGGCCAGCATCGAGGCCTCGTCGGTGAGGATATCACCGAAGGTATTTTCCGTAACCAGGACGTCCAGGTAGCCGGGGTTCTGGATGAGGCGCATGGCGCAGGCGTCCACCAGCATGTGCTCCAGCTCGATGTCCGGGTATCCTTCCGCCACCTCTTCGGCCACCTGTCTCCACAGGCGGGACGATTCCAGCACGTTAGCCTTGTCCACCGATATCAGGCGTTTACCGCGGGACCTCGCCAGCTCGAAGCCCACTCTTACGATACGCTCGATTTCCTGTTCGGAGTAGACCATGGAATCCACCGCCCTGCGACCGCGGGAGGTCCGGTACCGTTTCTTCGGCCGGCCGAAGTAGAGGCCGCCGGTAAGCTCACGGATGAAGACAAAGTCCACGCCCCTGATGACATCCGGCTTCAGGTTGGTGGAATCGACCAGCATCGGGAACACCTTCACCGGCCGCAGGTTGGCGAACAGACCCAGTCCCTTGCGTAGCGCCAGCAGCCCGTCCTCGGGGCGTACCTTTGCCTGCGGGTCGTCCCACTTGGGGCCACCGACAGCACCGAGGAGAACGGCATCACATCGCTTGCACATCTTGAGGGTGTCCGCAGTCAGGGCCTCACCACTTTCATCGATGGCGGCGCCGCCGATGAGGTCGTACCAGAGGTTGAAGCTGTGGTCGAACCTTTTTCCAACCGCCTTGAGTACCTTGACTCCCTCGTCGGTGACTTCGGGCCCGATGCCGTCGCCGGGCAGGACTGCGAGATTGAATTGTGCCATCAGGTCCTCCTGTTTGATAGTCTTTGCCTGGTATGCTCAATCAGCCCGCCGGCGGCGATAAGCTCGCTCATGAACTCCGGGTAGGGCTTGGCGGTGAACTCCGTTCCTCTGGTCAGGTTCCTGATTGTGCCACTGGCAAGCTCCACTTCCAGCTCGTCACCGGCCTCGGTGCCGTCCACGGCTTCGTTACATTCCAGAAGCGGCAGACCGATGTTGATGGCGTTGCGGAAGAAGATACGGGCAAAGCTCCCGGCGATGACGCAGGAGACCCCCGAGGCCTTGATTGCCAGCGGGGCATGTTCACGCGAGGACCCGCAGCCGAAGTTGCTCGTCGCCACGATGACGTCACCCGGTCTCACCCTGTCGACGAACTCCGTGTCAATGTCCTCCATGCAGTGCCTGGCCAGTTCCTCCGGCTCGGAGACGTTCAGGTAGCGTGCCGGAATGATGGCATCGGTGTCAACATTTGCCCCGTACTTGTGGACTCTGCCTTTGAGCATATGGCATCTCCCCGTCCTCTTTCTCGATTATATCACGAACCTTCATGCGGCCTGTTGTTCCCCAGTCCTTACATGCCGTTGTTGCCCTGTCTTAGAAGATTGTACCACTTTATATCTGACACAGCTAACCCTGATGTACTTGATATGCCTGTCACCCCGGCAAAGAATAGCCTGCAGCCGAAGCTTCTCACCATACTATACCTGCACCGGACAATCATGCACGTGCCACTGCACAACTGGCATTAGCCGGCCCGGTGTGGTTTAATGTAATAGGTTTCCGAGTGCCCGCCTGCCAGACAGTGATATGCGCATATCAAAACTCTTCGGGAAAACACAGCGAGAGATACCTGCCGAGGCTGACACCATCAGCCACCAGCTCCTGCTCAGGGCCGGAATGATAAGCCAGGTAGCTGCCGGCGTCTATTCCTACCTGCCCTTCGCCCTGCGGGCGCTGAGGAAGATAGAAGATATCATCCGTGACGAGATGAACAAGGCCGGCGGGCAAGAGTTGACGCTACCCGTTCTCCAGCCCCTGGAACTATGGCAGGAGTCCGGGCGAGACCAGGCGTTTGGCAAATCACTCTTTACCCTGTCCGACCGCAGGGAACGGTCACTGGCCCTGGGACCAACCCACGAAGAGGTCATCACCCAACTGGTGAGCCACCATGTCCAGAGCTACCGCGACCTTCCGCTGCTCCTGTACCAGATCCAGACCAAGTTTCGTGATGAGCCCCGTCCCAGGGGCGGCCTGATAAGGGTCCGGGAGTTCACTATGAAGGACCTCTACAGCTTTGACGTTGACGAAGATGGGCTGGAAGAAAGCTACCAGGAGATGCTCCGGGCCTACAAGAATATCTTCAACCGTTGCGGTCTACCCACCATGCTCGTCGAAGCGGATAGCGGGGCCATCGGTGGCAAGGACTCCCACGAGTTTATGCTACTCGCCGAGAGCGGTGAAAATGAGAACATCTACTGCCCGGGCTGCGGTTACGCAGCTAACGCGGAAAAGGCGGAGATAGCAAAAGGCACGGTAGACGGCGGCGAACCACTTCCGATGGAAGAGGTAGCCACACCCGGCATGACCAGCATCGAACAGGTGGCCGGTTTCCTCGGTGTTCCGCCAAATCATACTCTCAAGGCGGTCTTCTACGTTGCCGATGGTGAATTCGTCTTCGTAGTTATCCGGGGTGACCTTGATGTGAACGAAAGCAAGCTTCAGAACTCCCTGCACTGCTACGAGCTTCGCATGGCCACGGAGGCGGAGGTCATAGAAGCCGGTATTGTCGCCGGTTCAGCCTCACCGGTAGGCATCAGCGGCATGCGGATTGTCGCTGACGACTCGGTGCCGGTGGCATCCAACCTGGTCGGCGGCGCCAACAAGTCGGACACCCACCTCAAGAACGTGAACTACGGGCGTGATTTCACTGCCGACGTGATTGCCGACATCGCCCTGGCACATGCCGGAGACACCTGTCCTCGATGTGGTGGCAGAATGGAATCGGCGCGCGGCGTAGAGGTCGGCCACATCTTCAAGATCGGTACAGCGCACAGTGAGCGGCTCGGCGCCCTCTATGCTGATGCTGCTGACGTGTCCCACCCGATAGTCATGGGATGCTACGGCATCGGACTGGGCAGGCTCCTGGCTGCCGCCATCGAGCAGAACCATGACGAGAAGGGCATAATCTGGCCCATGCCGATTGCGCCTTACCAGGTCTACCTCTGCCCTCTCTACCGTGATAACACCGAGGTCTCCGAGGTTGTCGAGAGACTCTATACCGAGCTTGAAGCAAAGGGCATAGAAGTCCTCCTTGACGACCGAACGGAGTCTCCGGGAGTGAAGTTCAACGATGCCGACCTCCTGGGCATTCCTCTCCGCGTTACTGTCAGTCCCCGGACCCTGGAGAAGGGTAGTGCCGAGATAAAGCGTCGCACCGAGAGAGAGACCGAACTAGCGCCGCTGGAAGAGGTGACTGCCAGACTGAAAGAACTCATTGCTGAAGGAATCAAGGCCAGTTGATTATTGACCTTCACACCCACACCAGGGTCGGTTCCGATGACAGCTTCATTGACACTCACGAACTGATAGCAAAGGCCAGGAAGACCGGCCTGGACGGCATCTGCATCACCGACCACGACTGGTTCTGGAAGATGGAGACCATCGAAAAGCTGAGGCAGGAGCATGACTTCCTCATCCTGCCCGGTGTGGAGATGAACACCAACGACGGCCACCTCCTGGTGTTCGGACTGGAGAAGTATACCTTCGGCATGCACCGCACCGGGTTTCTGAAACAGGTCCTGGATGACGTCGGCGGTGTCATGATTCTGGCCCACCCCTACCGGCGGAACATGTACTACGGTGAGGACGTTGAGACTTCGGTAGAGAGGTACAGCCACAACTCAGTCTTCAAGTACGTTGATATTATTGAAACGCACAATGGCCGTGCCACAGAAAGGCAGAGCCGTTTTTCCCGGGAGCTTTGTTGTCGTTTGAAGCTGAAGGCCACTGGCGGCAGCGACGCCCACCAGATATCAGACATACCATCCGGAGCGACCTCCTTCGAGCGGGATATCTCCAGCGTGGAGGACCTCGTCACCGAGCTCAAGGCAGGCCGGTTCCAGCCGTTTGACCTCCGTCACCAGTCCTAGCGAATATCCTGGAAAGAGAGTCGGTGCCTTCTAACCGGGGGCACCGACTCTATGTATCTCTGCGAGACCTGTTCCGTTATCTATGTATCCAGACTGCAAACTGCGTCTATCCAATACCTCAGCCCGGCTTTACGGCACGGACATTCACACTGGCAACAACACCCTCAAGCTCACCGGAACCGACGGCGGTCTCCGAGACCACCTCAGCATTACTGAATCCCGCAGCCGTAATCGCTGCCAGGTACTCTTCTACCGGTAGAGCCCCGGAAATACAACCAGTATACGCAGTAAGTGAGCTCTTGATATCTTCCGGTAATTCCCCACACAGGACTATATCCGATACCATTACCCTGCCACCCGGCCTGAGAGCCCGGAATGCCTCCCGAAAGACCTGGGGCTTGTCCGGAGACAGGTTGATGACACAGTTGGAGATGACGACATCAGCAGAATTGTCGGCCACAGGAAGGTGCTCGATTTCACCCAAGCGGAAATCCACGTTCTCATAACCGCCCTTCTGCGCGTTCGCCCTAGCCGCCGACACCATATCCGGCGTCATGTCGACTCCAATTACCTTTCCATACTTGCCGACGGCATGGGCGGCGAGGAAACAGTCGATACCACCGCCGGCGCCCAGGTCCACGACAACCTCACCCTCACTCAGTGAAGCCAGGGCGGTGGGATTCCCGCAACCGAGACCCATTCCGGCGCTTTCCGGAATTGATTGAAGCTCTTCCTCAGTGTACCCCACTGCCACAGCCGCCGCATCGGACGGACTGCAACAACTGGCACCGCTCTGCTGAGCACGCATACTCCGGGCGCTGGCTTCCTGTTGGGGGGCACAGCAACTGGCGTCACCAGCAGCCTGCTGCGGCCCGCAGCAGCTTCCCGCGTTCGCGTCGGTAACCCCAGTACCCCCGCGCTCCCGGGCTATTCTAGCGTATGTATCCCGTACTGCCTGCCTGATTTCATCATCGTTCATTTCAAGCCTCTCCTTTCCGAGTGTCTACAGTATATCCCTCATCACCGGCCCGATGGCAGCCTTAACCATCTCGGTCAACTCCTCCGCTTTGGTAAGCGTGATGCAGCAGAGCGTGCCGCCCCTTTTCCAGGTGGTGAGCGCCAGCTTGTCACCGGCACGAATGCCGGCCCTCTCCCTGAGCTCTTTGGGAAGCACCATCTGGCCCCTCTCATCGATACTGACCAGTGCCTCAACCCGGCAGCATGTGTCAGCCTCTGGAGCGCACGAGCAGTCATCCTGTCCCATTGGTTCCACGCTATTCACCTCACGAGGTACTTTAATAAATCTGATTTATCAGTACATACTGATTATACAGTACACATAGAAGGGCTGTCAAGATGGATGTCAGGGAGATTCCGGGTAGAACGGAGAGTCCTAGCCGCGCAGAACAGCCCCCAACTCACCAGAGAGTCTATTGAGGATACTCTGCTGGACCTTGCTGACCTCATCGTCGGTGAGGGTATGGTACGGTGTCCGGTAGCTGATGCGATAGGCAAGTGACTTCTTTCCCGACGGCACCTGCTCGCCGGAATAGACATCAAACAGGGCCACTTCCTCTACCAGAGGAAAGTCACCGATGATATCAACAACCTTTTGATGGGTAGTGGCGGCATCTACTACCAGCGCCATGTCGCGGACAACTGCCGGGAAGCGTGATATCGGCTTGAACATCTTTCCAGCGAGGGTAAGGGGCAAGAGTGCCGGCAGACTGAGCTCGAACAGAAAAGCTGGCTCGGGGACTTCAAAGGCATCCTGCACCGCAGGATGCAATTGCCCGACAACGCCGAGCCTTGTGCCGTTGCTGATGATGGCGGCCTGGTTCGTCGGGTGCAGGCTCTCGTCGGTCCCCGCTTCGAAGCTGGCAGCCACACCCAGTTGAGCCAGCAGGCCCTCTACTATTCCCTTGGCATCGAAGAAGTCCACCGGCTCGGTATTGCCGAGCCAGGATGAAGTATGCCGGGGGCCGCTGAGCACGCCGCACAGCATTTCGGCCTCATCAGGCAGGTCATTGGGGCGCGGCCGGAATACCCTGCCCAGCTCATAGAGCCGGATACCATCTTCGATATGCCCCCGGTTGGCTGCCAGAGAGGTTATGACGTTACCCCGCAAATTGGGGCGAAGGTACGTCTGGTCGATGGTCATTGGATTGACCAGTCGGAGTAGTGCTGATTCCGGCGTTTGTGACTGCGGCCGCAGCGCGAGCTGCGGCAGGAGCTTACGCAACGATTCCTGGCTGGCCCAGGGATGGGACACTATCTCCTGAAAGCCGTAGCTAACGAGGTGCTGGCTCAACCTGCGCTTGAACATGATAATAGGTTCCGGGTTGTGAGGTGGTATCGGCTGGTTGAGCATAGTTGTCGGAATCTCATCATACCCGATAATGCGCGCTACTTCCTCAACGAGGTCCACCGGCAGCCGAATATCGCTCCGCCAGTGAGGGGCAACGGCAACAACCTCTGATTCCGAAGTCCCGGGCCGACACTCGAAACCCAGCGAAATCAGCGTCTCTTCAATCTGCTTCCTGCTGAACCCAACCCCCAGAATTCGCTTAACACCGTCGGTAGAGACTGTCACTGGCTCCGGCTCAGCCTTACCCGGGTAGACATCGATAACGCCGCTGGCAACCTGGCCACCGCCCAATTCGGCAATAAGCTGCGTTGCTCTCTTCAGCGCCGGTATGGCCATCTCGGGACTGATGCCGCGCTCAAACCGCATACAGGCTTCACTGGGCATTCCCAGTATCCGCCCGGTGTAGTGGATGCTGCGCGGATTGAAGCTGGCCGCTTCGAGGAGTATGGTAGTGGTGAACTGGCTTACCTCGCTGTTGGCACCGCCCATCACACCGGCGACGGCTACCGCTCTCTCCTTATCCGCGATGACCAGCATATCTCCGGAAAGGGTCCGTTCTTCCCCGTCCAGGCTGACAATCACCTCTCCCTCACCGGCACGGCGGACAATAATCTTCCCGCCCGTAATCTCTTCGTAGTCAAAGGCATGCAGAGGCTGTCCATACTCCAGCATAACGAAGTTGGTGACATCGACGATATTGCTTATTGGCCGCATACCGTAGGAGATGAGTCTTTCCTGCATCCACCGTGGCGACTCACCCGGCTTCACCCCGGTTATCAGGCTGGCGCAGTACCTGGGGCAGAGGTCAGGGTCTTTAATCTCCACGGACACCTTGCGCTCAATCGGAGTATCCGTTTCTTTATAGTCTGCATCCGGCAAGTGAACGCTCTGCCCCGTCAGGGCGGCAACCTCCCGCGCTATACCGACCATTGCCAGGCAGTCCGGCCGGTTGGGAGTCACGTCCATGTTGAGAATAACATCGCCGAGGTAGTCGGCCAGAGGCCTGCCCACTTCCACCTCTTCCGGCAGGATAAGGATACCTTCGTGCTCCTCGGAGATACCCAGTTCCTTCTCGGAGCAGGCCATACCACTGGAAACCACGCCACGTATCTTTGCCCGCTTTAGCTTGGCCGGTTCCCCGGTATGCGGGTCAATAAGCTGAGCACCGACCGGCGCAAAGGCCACCTTGACCCCGACGGCAACATTCGGCGCCCCGCAGACAACCGTCTCTTCACCGCTACCGTGGTCGATAGTAACCAGCGTAAGGCGGTCGGCATTGGGGTGAGGGGTGACCGCCGTTATCCGGCCAACAACGATGCTGTCCCAGCTCTCCCCGACAACCTGGATGCCCTTGACCTCACTGCCGGCCATCGTCAGCCGGTCGGCCACCTCTTTCGGTGGCAGGCTAATATCGACGTATTGCTTTATCCAGTTCAGTGATACCTTCATATTTAGAACTGCCTCAAGAACCTGAGGTCGTTATTATAGAACAGGCGGATGTCATCAATCCCGTAGCGCAGCATGTGAAGTCGTTCCAGACCGATGCCGAAGGCGAAACTGGTGTAGACCTCGGGGTCAATACCGCCGCGCTCAAGCACCCTGGGATGCGTCATCCCCGCTCCCAGTATTTCCAGCCAGCCTTCATTTCGGCAGTATCGACAACCTTCGCCATGACATATGGAGCACTCAATGGCCACCTCGACCCCGGGTTCAACGAAGGGGAAGAAGTCACACCGGAAACGCACCCGCCGGTCCCCACCGAAATAGCGGCGCGAGAACTCGTAGAGCGTGCCCTTGAGATCGGCCATGGTGATACCCTTGTCCACGGCCAGACCGTCGAAATTGACGAACATGCGCAGGTGAGTAGCGTCAGTAGCCTCATAGCGGTAGACCTTGCCCGGCTCAACCACCCTTATCGGTGGCCGCATTCTCTCAACAACGCGCGCAGATATCGCCGTGGTCTGGGTGGTCAGTATCATCGGGTACTTCCCGGCCTCATTACGGTAGTCAACCCAGAACGAGGAGTAAGTGTCACGTGATGGGTGTTCCTCGGGGATGTTGAGTGCCTCAAAGTTGTAGTAGTCCCACTCCACCTCCGGGCCCTCAACCACGTCGAATCCCATGGCGGCGAAGATGTCACAGACCTCGTGCAGGGTCTGCGTGATGGGGTGCAGTCGACCTGCCGGCACGGGCCGGCCCGGCAGCGTAACGTCGCCACGGGCCAGCAGGGTATCATCCACTCTCAGTGATGCCCGGGCTGCTTCCTGCTTCAGCGCTTGGGTCTTTCGGGCAAAGTGCTCGCCGAGGATGGACTTTATCTCGTTGGCCCGTGCACCGATGGCCTTCCGTTCCTCCAGGGGAAGTCCGGCCAGTCCACGCAGGATACCGGTCAGGTCGCTCTTTCTGCCCAGGTAACGAACGCGCCACGATTCCATGTCCGTGGCACTGTCAATGGCTTCCAGCTCACGCCGGGCATTCTCGGCCAGTTGCTCCAGTTGTTCCCGCATCTGTCACTCACACTGCGTATGTTTTATGTCCAGATTACATCTGGATTATAGGTTATCCGCCGAGAGACGGTCAAGGAAGCCCGCCATCAACGGTTCACGAGCGAGGTCTCGTTCTATCGAAACCCCGCCTAATAGCAAATCCCCTTCCCTGGCAGCAAGGAAGGGGATTTGGCAATCATTTTAGAACTCTGCTTTGTCTTAGCCCTGGACCTGCTGCCTGGCTATGGTGACCAGGCTGCTAAACGACTCCGGTTCCCTTACGGCCATGTCGGCCATCATCTTGCGGTTAATCTCAACACCGGCTTTCTTCAGACCATGAATGAACTGGCCGTAGGTAAGGCCTTCGGCCCTGCTGGCGGCGTTGACGCGAGATATCCAAAGACGCCTCATGTCACCCTTTCGCTCGCGACGGTGGGCATAGGAATAGCTCAATGAATGGAGCATTGATTCAGTGGCACGGCGGACCAGTAAGTGCTTGCTTCCCCGGTGCCCCTTGGTCAGGGCAAGCAATCTCTTATGCCTATGATGCGATGTAACCCCTCTCTTTACTCGTGGCAAAACGCCCCTCCTGCTTCGCTCTGGTGCAATCTCTTCCGTTTCCTGGTCCCCCGCAGAGACCCCTACTCCTCCTGCAGGGAGGAGCCTACTTTACTCCGTAGGGCAGGAGTCTCCTTATCCGGGGCGTGTCACTGGGGCTCACCGGGATTGTCTCATCATAGAGACGCCGCACCCGTTTCGGCTTGCGTCGCCGCAGGTGACTTTTCCCGCCTTTTGCCCGCATCATTTTACCAGTACCAGTAATATGGAAGCGACTCTTAGCGCCTTTATGTGTTTTCAGTTTTGGCATACTGTGATTCCTTTGCTTTACTCTTCTGGGCATTGGATGGTGTCAGGATGATGTTCATCCGCCTCCCCTCCATCGATGGCTGCCTCTCCATCACAGAAATATCCTCCAAATCCTTGGCCATCCGTTGCAGTAGCTTCCAGCCAAGCTCAGGATGGGTGACCTCCCTGCCCCGAAACATTATCGTTACCTTTAGTTTATCGCCTTCGGTCAGCAGCTTCCGAGCTGTCCTGGCCTTGGCATTAAAGTCGTGGTCTCCAATCTTCGGCCGTAGCCGTACTTCCCTGAGGAGTGATATCTTCTGGCTTCGTCTATCACCCCGTTCGCGCTTGGCCTGTTCGTATTTGTACTTCCCGTAATCAAGAAGCCGACAGACCGGCGGAGCTGCCGTGGGCGCTACCTCTACCAGGTCGAGGCTCTGCTTCCGTGCCGTCTCCCGTGCTTGGGCCAGGGGCATGATGCCCAACTGTTCACCCTTCTCCCCCACGAGACGAACCTCGGTAACCCTGATCTGCTCGTTGATGCGCAGTTTCTTTACTATGTTCTAGCTCACCCCTCTTAAGCGTACTGTACTAGCGACACACTCTATAATACACTGTACCGCACTATTCAAGCAAGGTGTATTCCCTGGCCCGCTCGTTAATATCCTTCCTAATGCCTTCTTTGAGAGCGTCAATAGACTGGCCCTGCAGTTGCTCACCCGTCCGCAGACGAATCGAAACTGTCGAGCTCTTCAGCTCTTTATCGCCGACTACCAGCATACAGGGCACCTTGTCGAGTTGTGCCTGTCGTATCTTGAGGTTCATCCTCTCCGACCTGGTATCGACATTGGCCCGGATATCCTCTCTCCTGAGTTCGGCTTCCAGCTTGCGGGCGTAGTCCAGATGACGGTCCGCCACCGGGATGATTATCGCTTGAAGTGGGGCCAGCCACACCGGAAAAGCGCCGGCATAGTGCTCGATAAGAAGCCCGAAGAAACGTTCCCAGGCCCCGAGTAGTGCCCGATGGACCATATATGGCCGATGTTCCTGTCCGTCCGGTCCGGTGTAGACCATGTCGAAACGCTCCGGCAAATTGAAGTCGAACTGGATGGTGGTCATCTGCCATTCCCGGCCGAGGGCGTCGTTTATCTTGATGTCAATCTTGGGACCATAGAATGCGCCACCGCCCTTATCTACCTCGTAGGGCAACTGCATGTCCTCAACAACCTTGCTCAGAGCTGCAGACGCCTGTTGCCACTGTTCCTCGGTGCCTATTGCCTTCTCAGGGCGCGTGGCGATGTATATCTTGTAGTCATCGAAACCGAAAGCCTGCCACATGTGGAGTGAGAAGCGCAGTACCTCGGCTATCTCCTCGTCAATCTGCTCCGGCGTGCAGATAATGTGGGCATCGTCCTGGGTAAAACCGCGGGTGCGCAGCAATCCCAGCAGTACGCCGCTCTTCTCGTACCGGTAGACCGTACCCAGCTCCGCCCAGCGCAGAGGAAGGTCACGGTAGGAGCGTATCCGGGACTTGTAGAACAGTATGTGGAAAGGGCAGTTCATCGGCTTCAGGTAGTACTCCTGCCCTTCGATGTCCATCGGGGAGTACATGTTCTCCTGGTAGAAGTCCAGATGGCCGCTCGTCTCCCACAGCGTACTCCGGCCAATATGCGGCGTGTAGAGCAATTCATAGCCGTTGGCGTAGTGCTCTTTTCGCCAGAAGTCCTCCACCAGGGTGCGAATCCTGCCCGCCCTGGGGCCGTAGATAATCAGGCCGCCACCCACTTCCTCCGGCGAGATGTAGAGATTGAGCTGCCGGTTCAGACGACGGTGGTCGCGTGTCTCAAGCTCCTCAAGGTGCTTCAGGTGCTCTTCAAGCTCTCCAGCCGTCGGCCAGGCGGTGCCGTAGATACGCTGCAGCATAGGATTCCTCTCGCTGCCCCGCCAGTAGGCACCGGCAATACCGGTCAGCTTGAAAGCACCGACCTTCCCGCTGGAAGCAACGTGGGGCCCGCGGCACATATCGGTGAACGAACCCTGCCGGTACACGGTAACCTTCTCTTCCGGTAACTCATCGATAAGCTCCAGCTTGTACGGCTGGTCGGCAAACAGCTCCCGCGCACTCTCTTTGGTGACCTCCTCCATTGTAAAGACCTCATCGGCAGCCACGATGTCCTTCATTCTGGCCTCGATAACCGGCAGGTCTTCCGGAGTCAGCGTCCGCGGCAGGTCAAAATCGTAGTAAAAGCCGTCTTCGATGGTCGGCCCGATGCCGAACCTGGCTTCGGGGAACATGGACTGGACCGCCTCCGCCATGATGTGAGCGGTCGAATGGCGCATCATGTCCAGCGCTTCGTCTACGCCTGATTTCATTTTCCTGTCAGGTACCATTATCAGGACTCTCCATGTATGAAAACAAAACCTCCCGCCCTGACCGGAGACGAAAGGCATAACACTTAATTATACCAGCCGCAAGCTCGCAGTGCAATTGCGCGCTGACTGGATAGTACCACCCGCGGTCTCTCGGCCAGGGTCTGCAGGCATATTGACAGGGCAGGCTCTCGTGTGCTACAGTCCGGATATGCGAGACACTATTACCTCTCAAGGACTGTATTATTGGTACTATGCATTTCCAGTGCGCACCTGGTGCGCTTGGGAGGTGTTGGTACGGCCGGACGTGTAACGCGCCAGGTCCGGACCGCAGGAAAGCTTAAAAGAACCCTCTCAAGCAGAGGGTTCTTTTCTTTCAGGATTACAAACAGTAAAGCCGGCAGTGGAGGGCACCGATGATTATCATGAAGAGCGAAGCCACCAAAGAAGAGGTCGCCAACGTAGTAAAAGAAATCCAGAAGTACGGGCTCAGGGCGGACGTCTCCATAGGGGCCTACAGGACCGTAATCGGGCTGGTGGGAGACGAGAGTAAGATACCGTTTTCCCACTTCACCGTTCTACCCGGAGTCAAAGAGGCGTTCATGGTGGAAACACCCTACAAGCTAATCAGCCGTGAGTACGCCGGTATGTCCGGGCCGGATATCGAGAACCGGGTCATCAAGGTGGGTGACGTCGAAGTCGGGGGGGGTGAACCGGTATTCATCGCCGGGCCCTGCGCTGTGGAGAGCAAGGAGCAGCTCTTCCGGATTGCCGAGGGTGTGAAGAAGGCCGGAGCTCACATACTCAGAGGCGGTATCTTCAAGCCGCGGAGCTCGGTGCACTCCTTCCAGGGGCTCGGCGCCAGCGGTGAAGAAGGTGCACAGCAGGCCCTGGGATGGCTGCGTGAAGCCGGGGATACCTTCGGGATGCCCGTGGTGACTGAAATCCGTGGTGAAGGACAGGTCGACCTGATTGCGGAATACGTGGACCTGATACAGATAGGGGCCAGGAACATGTACGACCAGGACCTGATTACCAAGGTCGCACGGAAGCAGAAGCCCATCCTCTACAAGAGACACTTCGGGGCCGGTATCGAAGAGTTCCTCTCCTTTACCGAGTACATGGTGGCCGAGGAAAACAAGGATATCATACTGTGTGAAAGGGGAATACTGCCCCTGGGCAAAGGCAAGAGCTACTCCAGGTACACCCTTGACGTGACCGCGGTACCGGTCATACGCAGGGAGACCTACCTGCCGATAATGGTCGACCCCAGTCACGCCGCCGGACGGCGCGACCTTATTTTCGACCTTAGCTGCGCCAGCATTGCTGCCGGTGCATGCGGGCTGATAATTGAGGTACACTATAACCCGGTGGAGGCTCTGGTTGACGGCCAGCAGCAGATAACGCCCGATGAGCTTGAGGAAGTCATCATTGCCTGCCGCAGGGTCCACGAAGCGGTTAAATACAGGAAGAACCGGGACTAGGTGACGTGGGATGAGAACGGTCAGGATAAGGCTGGAAAGCACCAGCTACGACATCCACATCGGTCCCGGACTGCTCGCCAGGACCGGGGACTGGCTGAAGGAACTCGGCTTCGGGGACAGGCTGGCAATCATCACCGACTCTACGGTCAGGAGATTGTACGGCGATACGCTGGTACATAGCCTGTCTGCTGCCGGCTTCAATGTGACCGTAATGGCCGGCCCGGAGGGAGAGGGTGAGAAATCCCTGGAGACCGCCGGCAGGCTCTACCAGGAGTTGACCGACTCCTTCACGGAGCGGATGACACCTATCCTGGCCCTGGGTGGTGGTGTCATCGGGGACGTGGCCGGGTTTGTCGCCGCCACCTACCTGCGTGGTGTGCCCCTGGTGCACCTGCCGACGACCCTTCTCGCCCAGGGTGATAGCAGTCTTGGCGGCAAGACCGGCGTAGACCACGGCCGGCTGAAGAACAAGATTGGAGCTTTCTATCAACCGAGATTGACGGTCTCGGACACCTCCACGCTGAAGAGCTTGCCCCGCAAATTGCTCAGTGACGGCCTTGCCGAGGTCATCAAGCACGCCGCAATAAGAGACGCGGAATTCTTCACATTCCTGGAGGACAACCTGGACCGGATACTGGCCCTAGATGACGGGACACTGGAGGCAATCGTTGCCCGTTCCGCACAAATCAAGGCCGAGGTGGTTGAGCAGGACGAGCACGACCTGGGACTGCGCAACATCCTCAACTACGGCCACACGATAGGGCACGCCATTGAGACAGTCTCCGACTTCGGGATAGAGCACGGCCAGGCGGTTGCCATCGGGATGCTGGCTGCCGCCAGAATCTCGAACCGGATGGGTTTTTTGGACAGTGCTGCTGTTACCAGGCTGAGCAAGCTTATCGAGAGGGCCGGTCTGCCGACGGAAGTTCCACGCGTTGAAGTCAGACAGCTAATCGATGCAATGCAGCATGACAAGAAGATTGTCGGCGGTAGGGCACGGTTTGTCCTGCTCCGTGATATCGGGGACGTGTTCATCACCGACGAAGTCAGCCCTTCCCTGGTGGAGGAAGCCCTGGCAGGCCGGCAATGAAAACACCCAGAATCTGTGCTACTATCACGAATACCGACCTCAAAGCAGTGCGACGGGTCGAGTCCCAGGTCGACCTGTTCGAGGTCCGCATCGACCTTATCGGCGACGACTGGCAGGAGGTTACCCGGCAGCTTACCAAACCCTGGATAGCCTGCAACCGGAGCGCTGCCGAGGGCGGTCTCTGGCAGGAGAACGAGGCCAGGAGAATCGAAAAACTCCTACAGGCAATAGACCTTGGAGCGGAGATGGTCGATATTGAGTTGAGGACAAAGAACCTGGCTAATATCGTGAAGCTCATCAGGCGGCGTAAGAAGTGCCTGCTCTCCTACCATAACCTGGAGAAAACTCCCCCCTTTGCTACTATGAAGCAGATAGTGCAGCAGCAGATAAAGGCCGGGGCCGATGTCTGCAAGGTGGTTACCACCGCCCGCGGCTTCGAGGACAATGCCAGTGTTCTACGGCTCATCCCTGAGTTCCCCCAGACTGGAGTGGTTGCCTTCGCCATGGGCCCCCTGGGTACTACCAGCCGTGTTCTCTGTCCCCTTGTCGGTGGTGAATTCACCTACGCGTCCGTGGCCAGAGGGCAGGAATCGGCCCCGGGGCAGGTGACCATTGGAGAGCTGCGAGCAATCTACGACATGGTGGAGGAATGAGCGACCCAGGAATATCCGGCACGACGGGGCTTTGCGGCGTTATCGGCGACCCGATAGAGCACACCATGTCGCCGGTGATGCACAATGCCGCCTTCCGCGAGACCGGCCTGGACTACGTCTATACGGCTTTCAGGGTCCGCAGTGAAGAACTGGGCGAGGCCATCAGAGGCATGCGCGCCCTGAATATCCGGGGACTGAACGTTACCATCCCCCACAAGGTAGCCGTCATCCCCTTTCTCGATGAGGTCGATGCGCTGGCAGAAAAAATCGGTGCGGTCAACACGATAGTCAACGATAACGGTGTCCTCAAGGGCTATAACACGGACGCCTCCGGATTTCTGCAGGCCCTGCTGGAAAAGGGGGTCGACCCGCAGGGAAAGAGGGTGCTTGTCCTCGGAGCCGGCGGTGCCTCAAGGGCAGTATCCCTCGCACTTGGTGAACGGGGTGCCCGAATCTTCATCTTTAACCGGGTGGAAGAACTGGACTGGGCATACGAGCTGGCCGCCAGGGTAGGCTGGCATTCCGAGCATGAAGCCAAGGCCGGCGAACTGCACCGACAGAACCTGGCCGGGGTCCTGCCCAACATGGACATCCTGGTCAATACCACCAGTGTCGGCATGAGTCCTGAGACCGACCGCACACCGGTGGATGCCGACCTGCTCCGGCCTGGCCTGGTGGTCTTCGATATCGTCTATAACCCGCTAAAGACCCGTCTTCTGAACGAGGCGGAGGCTGCCGGGGCACAGACAATCGCCGGTATCGACATGCTGGCCTGGCAAGGGGCTCTCGCTTTCGAGAAGTGGACCGGAGTACAGGCACCGGTCGACCTGATGAAAAGAGAGGCAATCAGGCTGCTGGAGAAGTATGAAACGTAACATTGCCCTGACAGGTTTCATGGGTAGCGGGAAATCCGCCGTGGGGAAGGTACTCGCCGGAAGGCTCGGCCGGCGCTTCGTCGAGTTGGACGACGTGATAGAGGAGATTGCGGGCAAGTCGATACCGGACATCTTCCGGCAGGACGGCGAGATTACCTTTCGTGAACTGGAGATAGAGGCTACCAGGAGAGTCTCGAAAGGTACGGACCTGGTCATCGCCTGCGGCGGGGGCATTGTCCTTAACATGATAAACATAGACCGGCTGAGAGAAACATCACGAATCGTCTACCTGACCGCATCGCCCGGGGTAATCCTGAGGAGGACCAGGGCCGATGACAACGAGCGGCCCCTCCTCGACGTGCCTGCTCCGGCAGAGCGTATCCGCGAGCTTCTGAGATTCCGGAGGCCGTTCTACGAGCGGGCCGCCGACCTGAGAATTAGTACCTCCCGGCTGAGCACTGGTTTTGTGGCCGAGAGAATAATCAGTCAGTTGAAAGAAGATGAAGGTTTCAATCTCTAGGAGCGATACATCCGGCAGGGTAAGTGCCCCATCCTCGAAGAGCTACACCATCCGGGGGCTGATGTGCGCTGCCCTTGCCCGCGGCGAGAGTGAGGTCGTGCGGCCGCTGGCCTCGGATGACACCGAAGCGGCGATAAAGGTACTCGGCCAGATAGGCGTCCATATCGACCAGCAGGAAGACCTCTGGCAAGTCCACGGCGGCAGCTTCCACCAGGCGGGCGACGACCTGTTCTGCGGGGAATCGGCAACCACCCTGCGGTTCATGACCGCCATTTCCGCCCTGGTGCCGGGAAGACACCGTCTCACCGCCGGGCCCTCACTCTCTACCAGACCGGTGCTGCCCCTGGTGGATGCCCTGAAGCAACTGGGCGTGACCTGCTCCTGTCAGGGTGAAGTGCCGCCGGTGGTTGTCCAGGGTGGTAGTCTGAGGGGCGGCGACACGGAGTTACCGGGCGATATCAGCTCCCAGTTTGTCTCCGCCCTGCTGCTGGCAGCGCCCTTCGCGGATAAAGGCGTGACCATTCGACTGACGAGTCCCCTGGAGTCCGCGCCCTACGTGCTGATGACGCTGGACTGCATGCAGTGGTTCGGGGTATCGGTTGCCTTCTCGGACGCACTGGATGCGTTTGAAGTGGCCCGGCAGTCGTACAGGCCTACCAGCTACCGGGTGGAAGCAGACTGGTCTTCAGCCTCCTACCTGGTGGCCTTGGGAGCACTGGCCGGTGAGGTTGAGGTCGAGAACCTGAACCGGGAAAGCCTTCAGGGCGACAGAGTTATCCTCGATTTCTTGCAGGAAATGGGGGCTTCGGTTATCATCAATAGGAACTCGATAACCGTGCGGAAGTCGAAGCTCAGGGCAATCACAGCCGACCTGTCCGACTGCATTGACCTCCTGCCGACGGTGGCGGTGCTGGCAGCGACTGCCGAAGGCGTTAGCCGGCTCACCGGTATCGAGAGGGCAAGAATCAAGGAGTCGGACCGGGTTACTGCAGTAAGAAAAGGTCTGGAGAGAATGGGTATAGCGGTTACCGAGGAGGCAGACCGGATGACTATTACGGGCGGAAAGCCCGGGGGTGCCGTCATCGATAGCAGGAACGACCACCGGATTGCCATGGCTTTCGGACTGCTCGGTACCGTGGTCGGAAGCATCGTGATTGAGGGTGCGGAATGCGTCTCC
Organism: Dehalococcoidales bacterium; assembly: GCA_016783135.1. Classification (GTDB taxonomy): domain Bacteria; phylum Chloroflexota; class Dehalococcoidia; order Dehalococcoidales; family Fen-1064; genus DUES01. Next base: position 68,566 of record JADHXC010000005.1, read on the forward strand.
AAGACATATCCTGAGTTCTGGGAAGATGTCAGAGTCCTCGGTGGTAAGGTAACGACAGATGGGAAATAGTCTTGGCAAACGGTTCACCATCACCAGCTTCGGGGAAAGTCACGGTCGCTGCGTCGGGGTTATCATTGATGGTTGTCCCGCCGGCCTGGCAATCAGCGAGCAGGAAATCCAGAAGGAAGTAGACCGGAGAAGACCGGGAGACGGTCCGGCAAGCACTTCCCGCGCCGAGGCGGACCGGGTCGAAGTCCTTTCCGGGATATATGAAGGACGCACCACTGGCGCACCCATCGGACTGCTGATATGGAACCAGGACGTCGACTCCAGCCAGTACCTGAAGGAACGGTATCTACCCCGACCGGGCCATGCCGACTTCACCGCTTACACGAAGTACGGGGGCTTCAATGATTTCCGTGGGGGCGGCCGGTTCTCGGGCAGGATTACGGCTACCTTCGTCATGGCGGGAGCGGTCGCCCGGAAGCTACTTGGCACTATCGGCGTTGAAATTGTAGCCCACACGGTCGCCATCGGGGGGATTAAGGCCAGGGCGAAACAGGTAGAGGAAGTGAAGGCAAACGCCGGGAGTAATACGCTCCGGTGTGCCGACCCCGAAGCCGCCGAGGAGATGCTCCGGGCAATCGAGAAAGCCCGCACGGAAGGGGACAGCCTCGGTGGGGTCATCGAGTGCATAGCCCTCAACGTACCTGCCGGACTGGGAGAGCCGGTATTCGATACCCTGGAAGGAGACCTGTCCAGGGCGATGTTCGCCATCCCCGCGGTCAAGGGGGTGGAGTTCGGGTCAGGCTTCTCCGCGGCGGAAAAGAGGGGCTCGGAAAGCAATGACCCGTTTACCATCAGAGACGGCAGTATAGTGACCCTGACCAACAACGCCGGCGGCATTCTCGGCGGCATCAGCAACGGGATGCCGATAATCGTGCGGGTTGCCGTGAAACCTACGCCCTCCATAGCCAGGGAGCAGGAAACGGTTGATATGGAGAAGATGGTGCCGGCCACGCTGGCCACCAGGGGCAGGCATGACGCCTGCATCGTACCCCGGGCGGTACCGGTGGTAGAGGCAATAATGGCGGTGACCCTGTGTGATTTCGCCATCAGGGCAGGACTTGTCCCGGAGGTAATAATATGAGCCTGGAAGACCTGAGAAAGAAGATTGACCAGACCGACGCCGAGATAGTCAGGCTTATTGCGGAAAGGATAAGACACGCGGAGAAAATCGGTCGGGAAAAGCAGAAGCAGGGGAAGCAGCTTGAGGACCTCAGCCGGGAGACCGAGGTTATGTCCAATATCCGCCGGCTGGCCGGGCAGGAGAACGTCAGCATCGAGGGCCTCGAAAGCATCTATCGCAGGATAGTTAACGTTGCCAAGAGCGTCGAGGGGCTCATCGTCGCCTTTCAGGGTGAGATTGGTGCCTACAGCGAGGAGGCTACCGTTGATTTCTTCGGACCTTCAATCGAGGTCAGGCCCTGCGAAACCCTGGATGCAGTCTTTGACGCCGTGGAGCGGGGAGAATCGCATTTTGGCGTGGTCCCCATTGAGAACTCCCTGGAGGGCAGCATCAGCCAGGTCTATGACCTGCTCCTCGACTCCAGCCTCAAGGTCCGGGGAGAGATTGAGTTACGCGTGATACACTGCCTTATCGCCAATCCGGGGGTGAAGCTTGACCTGCTGCGAAGGGTCTATTCTCATCCTCAGGCCCTGGGCCAGTGCCGCGCTTTCCTCAAGCACCTCAACTGCGAACTGATTCCAACCTATGATACCGCGGGCAGTGTCAAGATGATTAAGGAACAGGGAATGACCGACGGCGCCGCCATCGCCAGCGTCCGCGCGGCGGAAATCTACGGGATGCAGATAATGGCCCGGGAGATAGAGGACAACCCCAACAACTTCACCCGGTTCTTCGTCCTTGCCAAGCATGACTCGCCCCCGACAGGCAACGACAAGACATCCATCGTCTTCTCGGTGAGCCACAAGCCGGGGGCACTGTACAGCCTCCTCCGCGAGCTGGCGGCCAGCCAGGTAAACCTCACCAAGATTGAGTCACGGCCGACCCGGCAGAGGCCCTGGGAGTATAACTTCTACCTTGACTTCGAGGGGCACCGGGAGGACACTGCCTCACGGGAAGCCCTGGGTAAACTGGAGCAGACTGCCCTGTTCGTCAAGGTCCTGGGGTCCTACCCGAAAGCTGCTTGAAGTAGACGTACTTTAAGCCTGATTCAAGGATGCAAAGTTAGCGTATGAAAGTAGCTATTGTCGGTGGTTCGGGGAAGATGGGCCAGTGGTTCGCCCGTCTCCTGGCGCAGGAGGGCCACGAGGTGCTTCTCGTCGGCCGGAGCGAGGAGAAGCTCAGGGTCGTTCAGCAAGAGTTGGATGTGGACATCACCACCGACGTCGGCCGGGTAGGGGACGCAAACGCCATCATATTATCGGTGCCACTGGATATCTTTGAAGCAGTCGTTAAACAGATAGCCCCGCACACGCACTCGGGGCAGAGCGTGGTCGATTTCACCTCGCTCAAGGTAGAACCGGTAGACATAATGCACCGCCACATTACGTCGGCGGTCACCCTGGGGACACATCCGGTATTCGGGCCCGGGGCGAAGAGCCTGGTCAACCAGAACTTCGTCCTGACACCGACAAACGATGAGGAGACAGCCCTGGCAGACAAGGTCAGGGGCTACCTCGATGCCAGGGGAGCACGGGTCTCCCTGATGACGCCGGAAGAGCACGACAGGATGATGACCGTCATCCTCGGGCTGGCCCACTTCATTGCCATTGCATCGGCGGATACGCTGCTGAGCATGGAGCGGTTCCAGGAGATGAAGCAAATCGGCGGCACCACCTTCAGGGTACTCTACACCCTGGTGGAGAGCGTTATCTCCGAAGACCCGGAACTATACGCCTCACTGCAGATGAGCTTTCCGGATATCGGGGAGATTGAGGGGCAGTTCCAGCAGAGTGTGAAAACGTGGGCCGACCTGGTGAAGAGCGGAGACAGGCAGGCATTCGTAGATAGAATGAGCGCCCTGAAAAACAGGCTGGAAGAGACCGACCCCCACTTCCAGAAAGCCTACGAGGATATGTACCGCATCACCGACGGGCTGCCATAAGAGCTGTTAGTCACTAGCAGGGTAGGGTGCTGAAGAACTCTTTCGACTATCCCCGTGCGGCCCATCTGGGCCGCCTTACCCTTCCTGGCCAGGAAGGAGCCTTCTGCGGAAGGGGAAAAGATTGTGCCTGGGGATACCGTGCGTCCCAGATGGGACGCCTTCCCCTTCCTATACAGGAAGGGGTGATACCACCCAGACCCCTGCCAGAGGGGGTGCCCCTCAGAAGGGGCCTGCCCTCTGGACTCCTCTTTTTCAGCAACCTGCTACGGCTCCGCCCTTCCCTCGATGAAGGCCCTGACCTCGTCGTCATTTACTGAGCGGCCGGTGAAGGTGCCCGCATCCCGGGTAGCAATCCAGAGCGCGGCCTCGGCAATCTGCTCCGGGCTCTTCATCCGACGCAGTCTCTCTTCACCCAGGTCCACATCCTTAAACACTACCTTGAAGCCGTCGGTGAGGACGGCTCCGATAGGATAAAGGTCATTGACGGCGATATTGTGTTCCTTGACCTCCTGTGCCAGGCCCCAGCAGAATAGCTCGATACCCGCCTTGGTGATACTGTAGCAGACCTCTCCCGGTGGCGCCCGCCGTTTGGCGGCGACGGACGTCATGCAGATGATGTTACCGCTGCGCTGGGCAATCATCGTGGGCAGCACCGCTTTGGTGCAGATGAAGGTACCGCGCAGATTGACCCGCATCATCAGGTCCCAGCGCTTGATGGGCAGGTCGGCTATCATGGAATTGAAATTGGCTGCGGCGTCGTTCACCAGGATATCTATCCGTCCGAACTCCTCGAGGGTCTTCCGGGCCATGCGTTCCACGTCCTCATCAACCGTGATATCCGTCCTGATGGCGACTGCCCGACCGCCGAGGGCACGGATTTCGTCGACTGTCTGGTGAATGGTGCCGGGGAGCTTGCCGCCTTCCTGTTCGGTCCTGGCAACCACGGCTACGGCAGCACCCTCGCGGGCAAATGTAAGGGCAATCTGCTTGCCGATACCGCGACTGCTCCCTGCGACTATGGCTACCTTACCATCCAGTTTCATGTCTGCCCCCCTGTCAACCTTCAATGCTGCTAGACTTTAGCAAATCGACATCCCGACAGTCAAATAATTGTACTTGCCCAGTACATTAGTAACACGTCTTTCTCCTACCTGTCATTGCGAGCCACAACCGAGCAAAGCAAGGGAGTGGCGTGGCAATCTCATGCCGCCCTCCAAGATTGCGTGCCGCTAGTTTCAGCGGCCTGTCGCCAGGCTCCTCGCAATGACGTTTCTTGGAATAGCTGCTACCTGAATGCTCTATCGACTTGTCACTAATATATCTGAACGAGGTCAATGGCCAGGTACCACAATGGCGCGGGTATCACGCTACACCGAACAAAGGCCTTTAATCAGCAGGGCACGATGTTACCTGTATGAAGGGTCTTTCAGTGAAGTGGGGAAACGAGGAGTGCGGATGGGTGGACAGTGCAGAGTACGTGTGCTCGAAGGTTAGTAGAGGTATCCCGGCCCAGTTATTTCTGGGTCAGCGTGGAGGCACCGGAGACCTTGACACTACCCATGGTGGGACTACCGCAACAGGTGAGTCGGGAACTACCACTGATATCAATGTCCAGCTTCCCGCTAACACTCACCACTGCCTGGCTGGCCCCCTTGAGGTCGACTTTGGCGTCCTCGAGAGCGTAACCTGCCAGTTCCAGTCGGCTGGCGCCCCAGGCATTCAGCTCAACGTCCCTTGCGGACCCCTTCAGTTCCATCCGGCTGGCGCCGGAGAGGGTGAATTCGGAATCACCGAGCTTCATATTGCCATGGAGTTTGCTGGCACCCGATACCTCGACCTTAGTTATACCGGCCTCGATATCGATATCTAGGCTGCTGGCACCGGAAAGGTTCACATCGAGTTTTTCTTGGGAACTGAAGCCGTTTACGCTACACTTCGCCGCAGCGCTGAGACGTAGCTTATTGAGCATGGGCATGGTGACGTGCGCGCCCAGTGTCGGCCTAGCGTGGAAATGGACCGGCTTGATCGATATTTTCAGTGTGTTGCCCGATTTGTCAACGTTGATATAGTCGAACAGACTCTCATTACCAGTTACGGTCACACTGTAGGAGTCAGACCCGACAATCTCAACCTTAAAACAACAAGCGACCTCAACATTCGTGAAGTCGCTGAAATCAAATTCCCTGGTGACGACCTTCTCTGTACCGGTTTCCGGGCCGGACAGTACGGCAATGGCCTTATCCACCCTTGTCTCTACACGAGAGACGGTTTCCTCAATCCGCTTTTCAGCCCGATTCATCGCTGCTTCCGCTCTGGTTCTGCCGCTTTCGCCAGCTTCAAGGGCGATTTTCCGCAGTATGTCGCGGAAGTCAATCATATCCCGCTTCATTCGCTCCTTGGCTTCTTCGGCTTCTTTCTTGAGATCTTCAATATTCGCCATCGCAATACCCTCTCCAGTAGTGCAGATGAGCCTGAGGTCTTCCCTTAGGCCCATCTAGTTTAGTGCTTGTTCTACTGGCTGTCAATACTGCCGGAAGTGGTCGGGGATATGATTCTGATACTCAACATCATCAATCTAGGCATCGGATATAAGGTCCCAATGCCGCTCCATAGTCTCGTTGACCGGCAACTGGAAGTTGCTCCCGAGTACCAGACCAAACACCTGGCCAACGATTGCTAACGATTTTGGAAACAGATTCATGTTGCTGCTTGCCTCTTCATTGTAATGTGGATTCAGGTAAACGCCTGTGCCTAGCCTAGGCGTACAGGTTGAGTTCCCAGTGCTTCTCCAGGGTCTCGTTAACTGGCATGATGAAGTTGCGTCCCACAACCAGGCCAAAAACCTGACCGATTACGAAGACTGATTTCAATAGACCTTTCATTCTGCTGCCTCCTTCTCTTCTTCCACGTCCATTATCAGTCTACACCGGGCAAGTTAAGGCCAGTTAAAGATATACCGCGGAAGGTTAAAGGCATGTCAACACGAGGTTACAAAAAGGTTACAGTTTGCCAGCAGAACATGGCGAGAAGTAGCCAACGGGAATACCCACAGATAACCCCGGGGAAAGCGCCTCAAAGGCTATTCCGGCTTTGCCATGAAGTAGCCAACACCGGTCCTGGTGAGGATGAGCCTGGGATTGCTGGGGGCTTCCTCGACCTTTTCCCGCAGGCGCCGGATGTGTACCTTGAGGCTGTCCGCCGCCCCGGGGTAGTCATCCCCCCAAACGGCCTCAGCAAGGCTCGCATGGGTAACGGCGCGACCTCCATTCTTCATCAGGTGAGCCATTATCTGGCTTTCGGTAACGGTGAGGGCAATCTCCTTGCCTCTGTAGTTCAACTGCCCTGTGGTGGGGTCCAGGCGTAGCGGTCCAAAAACAATCAATTCCTCCTCAGCACCGACCTGCCGCCGAATCAGGGCCTTAACTCGTGCCAGGAACTCGAGTTGCCGGAAGGGTTTGGTTATGTAGTCATCAGCCCCCCATTCCAGCCCCTTGACGATATCAGCCTCATCAGACCGTACCGTCAGGATGATGGTGGGCACCTGGGAAAAAAGGCGGATTTGCCGAAGTACATCGAAGCCGTTGATATCGGGTAAACCCAGGTCAAGTATGACGATATCCGGTGACTCACTCTCAACCA
>JADHXC010000006.1 GCA_016783135.1 Dehalococcoidales bacterium
ACGATTACGAAACACCGTTCTCTCACTTATTCCCAGTATATCCGATGTCTTGTCAGCGTCTAGACCGGCCTCATCAACTAATAATACGGACAACGCCTTGCGTAAATCTTTAGCTGTGGTAGCCCGCTCTCTGAGTTGACGTGCCTTCATTATTTCTTCATCGGTGAAATTCGCTGTTCTTGCCATGGATCACCTCCATAGCAAGATTGTACTATACTGTCATCTTGAAGGCAACTGGGAATAAGGTAATAACTGGTAGTTACCCCTATTACCGGTGCACTTTCAGGCACGGTCTGGTTGGGATTGAGCGCTCAACCGGGTGTAGTCCGTTCGGACATAAATGCTGGTGTACCGGTAACTGCTTTATGGTGCCCATCCACTGGCTTTATTATGCATTGCTACTCCCTACGGTAACCGGAGCTCTGGGGATAATCGGGTTTAACGGCAAGGCTTCCAGAAACATGGGGAAAATCGAAGCGGTAGTATCGTGAAGTGGGAAGAATAAGATGCGTACTTACATAATCAGAAGAGTTATAGCCATAATACCCACTCTGTTCATTGCTTCTCTGATAGTTTTCTTCCTCATCCGTCTCATTCCCGGTGACATCATTGACCAGATGGTCAGGGAACACGAATACGTCTCCGATGTATCACGGCAAATGACACGGGATGTCATAATGCACGAGCTAGGGCTGGATGTTCCCTTGTATGTCCAGTACGGGCGCTGGTTGGGTGATATTTTCCTGCACGGTAGCCTGGGCGCGTCTCTGTGGAGTAAGACGACCATTGTCGAAGAGATACTCGTCAGATGGCCCGTAACTGTTGAACTAGGTTTGATGGCTCTGGTGGTGGCTTTCTGCATTGCTCTACCAATCGGCACGTATTCTGCTATTCGCCAGGATACCGCCGGAGACTATCTCGGCCGGAGTCTGGCAATATTATTTGTTGCTATTCCCAACTTCTGGCTGGCGACAATGGTCATGGTCTTCCCGGCGCTATGGTGGAACTGGTCACCTCCGATGATGCTTATCAAGTTTACGGATAATCCTTTGGGCAATCTGCAGATGTTCATTGTTCCGGCACTGGTGCTGGGAGTAGCTATGGCGGGCGTAACCATGAGGATGACGCGTACGATGATGCTGGAAGTGCTGCGCCAGGACTATATACGGACTGCCTGGGCAAAAGGACTCAGAGAAAGAGTGGTGGTGAGCCGGCACGTACTGAAGAATGCACTTATCCCCGTGATCACCATCGTGGGTCTACAGCTTCCGGTGATGATTGGCGGGACGGTGATTATAGAGCAGATATTCGTTCTACCAGGTGTGGGCAGGTTAATGCTGACGGCTATTAATACACGTGACTATCCCATTGTCAGTGGTGTGATGGTGTTTGTGGGTACGGGGGTATTACTGATTAACCTCCTTGTTGACCTGAGCTATGCGTTCCTGGACCCGAGAATTCATTACAGATAGTAAGGAAGCGACAAGATGAGCGAGGTAGTTCTCCAGTTACAGGCACCGGTCAAGAGACGCTCCCTAGTGGTTGATATTTTCATCCGGATGGTTAAAGAAAAACCCCTTGGAACGGTAGGTTTAGTTATTTTTGTGCTGCTTCTTTTTACCGGTATTTTCGCCGATTTTATCGCCCCTTATGGCATGAATGAAGGCAGCGTTGATTTCATACAACCACCCTCCGCCCGCTATTGGCTGGGTACCGATAATCTGGGGCGGGACCTGCTCAGTCGTGTTATCTACGGTGCCCGGATTTCGATGATAGTTGGTCTGACCGGCGCCAGTCTTTCTCTGACCATCTCCATTATGATTGGCATGCTGGCGGGTTTCATCGGTGGCCGGTTTGATATGGTGGTGCAGAGATTCGTTGATGCCTGGATGTGCTTCCCTGGGCTGGTAATCCTGATTGCCATTCTTTCTCTTACGGGACCTGGCATGTTGCAGGTAATTGTTGTCCTTTCGCTGGGCTACGGCATCTCTGGTTCACGGGTGGTCAGAAGCGCGGTGATGGGTGTCAAGGAAAACATCTACGTGGACGCGGCGAAGGCTATTGGCGCGCCCACCGGCTGGCTACTCATTAGGCACATTCTGCCAAATATTATGGCGCCATTGATTGTCCTGTTCACGGTGCGTATGCCGTTCATCATCCTGGATGAGGCATCGCTCAGCTTCCTTGGATTCGGTATTCCACCTCCCACCCCGAGCTGGGGAGGGATGCTCAGCGGCGCCGGTCGTTCGTACATGTTCCTGGCCCCGTGGTTGGCTATCTGGCCCGGTCTGGCACTTACCATCGTGGTGTACGGCATCAATATGTTCGGTGATGCCCTGAGAGACCTGCTGGACCCCCGGCTTAGGGGTGGCCTTGGGCGTTATGGAGGAGGAGCGATGGCAAGGAAAGTCAAAAAGATGAAAAGTGAGGCCGGCGTTTGAAAAGCTAGTTAGTAAGAAAACTACCAGATAAAGATGAGCCTTTTATTTGGGGAGGTAACATGATGTGAAGGAAAATGAGAATTCTGGACTAGTGAAGAAAAAGGAGAAAAGCAAAGTGAGAAACAGGATTGTTTGGGTGGTTTTGAGCTGCTTGTTAGCAGCCGTGATGGTGCTGACATCCTGCGGGCCGGCGGAAGAGGCGAAAGAGGCGGCAAAAGAAGTTGAGGTGACACCAGCAGTGCAGGAACCTCAATATGGCGGGACTTTAACGTACATAAGTTACGGTACTACTCCGTATGCCTGGGACCCGGCCGACTGCGACTGGTATCAGGCGTATATCTGCGGGCCGGTGTACGAAAACCTGATGATGGGCGATATCCAGAAGGGCCCCAGGGGCACGAATGAGTTCCCATTTAACCATGCGGAGTGGATTCCCGACGAATTTTTAACCGGTCAGCTGGCGGAGAGCTGGGAAACCGTCGCGCCAAATAAGATTATCTGGTATATGCGCAAGGGGATTATGTGGACTGGAAAGCCCGGTGTCATGACATCAAGGGAGGTCACAGCATACGATGCCGAAGCTGCCCTGAAGCGCTACATGGTCAGTCCCAAGAGTAGCGTTGGTCGCTTCAACTGGGTTGACTCCCTGACAGCTACTGATAAATACACCCTGGTACTGGAGTACAATGCCTTCAGTGCTGACTGGAGCTATCTCCTGGGCTGGGGCTGGTCCACCGACATCTATCCGCCGGAAGTGGTCACGGCTGGTATCGGTGACTGGAAAAACATTGTTGGTACCGGGCCATTCATGATAGAGGACTATGTGACGGGTAGCTCCATTACCTACACCAGGAACCCCGGCTACTGGGGCACCACCATGATTGACGGCAAGGAGTATGAGACACCATTTGTTGACACAATGATTTACTTAATTATCGCCGACGAATCCACCCGTCTCGCCGCTGTGAGGACTGCCAAGGTTGATACCGCCACTCAGAGCTGGAAATTCAAGGCGACCCTGGAGGAAAGCAATCCCGAACTGAAAAGATGGCGTCTTCTCAGCATGAGCGACTTGCTGGTGGCCATGCCCGTCGACAAGGAGCCCTTTGACGATATACGGGTTCGCCAAGCAATGTCCATGGCCCTCGACCGGAACGCTATTTCGAAAAACCCGGAGTGGGAACCTACTGATAATCCAATTTTCCTCCACTATCCAATGGGAGGTAACTACCCAGAGAGTGTTTACACGCCTCTGGAAAAGCTTCCAGCGGATGTCGCCGAGCAATTCACTCTTAACATCACCAAGGCGAAACAACTGCTGACAGATGCCGGTTATCCCAATGGATTCAAGACGGAGATGATACTCGATAATACTACCCCTACCATGGGGGACATAGGGTCTCAGCTGACGGCGATGTGGCTCAACATTGGCGTTACTGTCGATATCAAACCGATGGAATACTCCGCTTTTCAGAGTATGTTCCTGAGCAAGACGAACCCCGCCATGGTCTTTTACAGCAAGGGCCTGGTGCACCCGCTGACCGCGCTCCGGTATAACCTGCCCGGCCAGCCGTGGGGTCCGGCTAACTGGAACGACCCGCAGTACGAGAAAGACTACTACATAGCTAAGGGTACGGTCGATGATGCCGAACGGAACAAGATACTGAAGGCCCTGAATGTCCAAGCGCTCGCTGCCGTAGGTTACATCGGAATGCCAGCCAATTACTACTATGTCTACGCCCAGCCGTGGGTGATGAATTACTACGGCGAAACAAACCTGGGCTACATCAATGAACCCAGCCAGGCTTATGCGGCAATCTGGATTGACCAGGCCAAGAAAGCAGAGCTGGGATACTAATCCCCGGTACCAGTGGCACAAAATGCTACACGAGCGAAGGGGTGTGGTCAATACCACACCCCTTCGCATGATTCGGTATAATGCGTGAGTGAATGGGCTTCTATATTGTCGTTGACCTGTGTCATGTGAAGTGCTAGAATGTGAGGCACCGGGCAGTTTCACCTACTGAGGAGGGTCTATAAGAAAATGGTTGTGTATGCATCTCAGACGTACTACAGCGTTGTTCGCAAGCCTGAGACACCCGCCTTCATCCACAGGGAAAGGTGCTGGCCTGAGGTTGACAAGTATTCCCCTTGTGAAGCGGCTTGTCCGCTAACCCAGGATGTTCCCAACTACATAATGGCCATCGCTCAAGGCGACATCAAGAAGGCGATATCCATCATCCGGGAGACTAATCCCCTGCCGTCTATCTGCGGACGGGTCTGCCATCATCCCTGTGAGACGGAGTGTAATCGTAAGGATGTTGACAGTCCGATAGCTATCCAGGCGCTGAAGCGGTTCGCCGCCGACCGGGATAGCGGTGAGAAGCCGCCCCCCGTAGCCAGAACAAAGGAAGCCAGGGTGGCTATCGTGGGTTCCGGGCCGGCAGGATTGACCGCGGCTCATGACCTGGTCAACAAAGGGTATGACACGGCCATCTTTGAGGCCGCACCCACGCCCGGCGGGATACTCACTTCGTCGATTCCTGATTTCCTTCTGCCGGTAGAAGCCGTCAAGTCTGATATCGACCGTATCACGGCACTGGGGGTCCGGATTCACTGCAATGTACGCATTGGCAGGGACGTCAGTCTGGATGCTCTTGCCCGCCAGGGGTACGGTGCTATCCTGATAGCCATCGGTGCCCAGAAGAGTGCAGAACTGCCTATCACGGGCTCAGACCTGGCCGGTATCACAACCGCCCTTCCCTTCCTGATGGAAGCCAAGCAGAGAAGGCTGGCATCTCTCAAAGGCAGGGTTGCCGTGATTGGCGGTGGTGCCGTAGCGATGGATGTTGCCCGTACTGCCCTGCGGTTGGGGGCGGACGAGGTGCACGTCGCCTGTCTTGAGAGCCGTGCTGACATGCCCGCCTTTGACTGGGAGATAGAGGAAGCGGAGCGAGAGGGTGTGAAGATGCATCCGTCCCTGGCACCGCAGCAATTCACTTCGAAGAGCGGCTCCCGGGCCAGCGGCATAGACTTCAAGCGAGTGACCTCCACCTCGGTGGACAGCGAAGGCAGGATGAGCTGGACTCTCATGGAGGGAGCAGGCAGTGACTATTCCATGGATGCCGATGTCGTAGTTGTCGCCATCGGACAGATGGCGGACACCAGCGGACTGCCTGCCGATTCGTTGAACCTGAGCGGCAGGGGCACGGTTATCGTGAACCCGGATACCGGGGAGACGAGTATGGATGGTGTGTTCGCTGCCGGCGATATCACCACCGGTCGTGGCACCGTTACCGAAGCGATGGCGGCCGGCCGGCGGGCGGCGCTCTCCATTGACCAGTACCTCAGCGGGCAGCCGATTGTTGCCGTGGATGATACCCGGGAGATAATCACGATAAAGCCGGAGCAGGTGCCTGCCTATCTGGTGCGTCGGGACCAGTGGGAAATACCAAAGCTCTCCGGCAAGCAGGCAATAACAACTTCCAAGGAGGTGAGTCTGGGATATACGTTCTGGCAGGCGGTTGAGGAGGCACGCCGGTGTCTGAATTGCCGGATGTGCGCCAACTGCATGTTTGAACGCGGGCAGCTTTGTTTTGAGACAGCCGATAGATTGCTGTAAACACCAGGAATCAATAGCAGGAGGTAGTAGATATGTGCTGGATGTGTGACGAGTTTGGGGACCCAGAACATGGCAACGGGGTCTGGTACCTGAACCCCAGGAACTATGCCAGAAACATGTACAAGCTTCGTGCTCCCGGGGAGGGTTTCAAGGGCGCGGAAGTTGGGCTGGAAACCGGGGCAAGAAGCGGTCCGTCACAGATGGATATGTTGAACGCCATTGAGAACAACGACCATGCCGAATTCGATAGGATTACGTCCATCATGCAGGCCAGAGGCCAGGGCAGCCAGATTGTGGCGCTGGAACATGCTGACCGGGTGCTGGAGCTCTCCTCGCCCATCGGTCTGATTGCCTGTATCTGCCGGAAGGCCGCGCGCGCCATCGACGAGCGGAACGAGATGGAGTACACCTGTATGGGCATGGGTGTCGGCATGCTCAAGTGGGAGCGCTGGCCGGAGCGGTACAAGGGTGGCGTTACGTTCGCCAATATCGACGAAGCCATAGAATGGAACCACGAGATGGACCGCAGGGGCTTTGTCCATATCCTGATGCTCTTCGGCGCGCCGTTCATTGGTGGTTTCTGCCAGTGTGATTATCCTGACTGTGGTGCGCTGAGGAATGCCGTCGATTTCGGAATCGGTGCATTGAAAGGTCACTACGTGGCCATGGTCGACTATGACAAATGCAATGGTTGCGGCATCTGCGCCCAGCGGTGCCAGTGGGGTGCACTCAAGTTCGAGGTTACCACCGAGAAGGCTAACATCGATGTGTTCAAGTGCTATGGTTGTGGCCTGTGCCAGACCGGTTGCCCGCGAAGCGCAATCAGGCTGGTACCACGCGTGGAAGTACCGGCAGTCGCGGAGGTGTGGACATGACCTATCCTTTGCCAATGGGAAGGAAGTTTCCCAAGATTAAGATTGACCTGGAGAAGTGTACTGTTCCTTTCCTGTGCAAGAAGTGCTTGCAGATTTGCCCCGAGGCCATTCTCCATGTAACGCGTGTCATGGCCAAGGAGAAGCGGTTGGAGGAGATGGACCCGAGGATTGATGGGAACTACGTTCTCTTTGCCTCGCGCCCTGATAAGTGCACTGTATGTAATCTATGCATCGATGTCTGCCCCGTTGACGCAATCAAAATCGAGGCACCCTCACAGGTACGCGTCAAGCCCAAGGTCCAGGGCGAACAGTGGGGCCAGTAGTAGGAGGCGACTATGGCAATAACGAAAGACCCGTTCGAAGAGCTTAAGAAAGCACCATATCCCCTGTATGTGGCCCCACGACCCTACTCCTTCGACCTCAACGAGGACATGGTCGGCATGATACGTGCCGAGTTCAACGCTGATGCCGTGTCTTCAAAGCTGGCCGAAGCCATAAAGGGTAAGAAGAAGGCTGATATCGCAGCGGCGGCCAGCGTCCTTTTCAAAGAGCTCGGTAATGCCTGGATGCAGAAGACGATTCAGCTAGGCGAGGAGTATTCCGACCGGACTATCGAGGTGGTGCTGGAATCCGTTGACCGGCAGGGTAACCAGTTCATGGTCTGGCCTCATGTCCCGCAAAGGTTCATTGAGATAGCCTACCTCGGCACCCAGGCTTTCCTCAAGGTCCCGATTACGCTGAACAACATGGAGGCGCTGGAGTACCGGATACCTCAATGTGCTCTGTTTGGTGCGATAAAGGAGAAGTGCGGGGATGAAGTCGCCAACCTGATGACATGCAAGGACTACTGTCTCTCTGCCCTGGACACGGTGTGCAAGCATCAGGAGACAGAAGTCATCACCAGCATGCCCAAGAATACGGCTGCCGACGGATACTGCGAATTCTTGCTGAAGAAGCTCTAGTTTCCGGGCCTTCAAGGAAGTTCGGTGAAGCTGGAGAACAGGGTTGCTATTATTACTGGCGCCGGTCGCGGTATCGGGAAGGCGATTGCCTTCAGATTGGCCGAGGAAGGCGCCAAGATTGTTGCCAGTGATATCGACCTTGCTTATGCCGAGGATGTCGCTAACCGCCTCAAGAAGAAGGGACGGCAGGCCCTGGCGGTTAAGGCTGACGTCACCAGCGGGTACGAGGTTGCCCAAGTATTCAAGGCAGCGGAGAAGCGCTTCGGTGGCGTCGATATCCTGGTGAACAGCGCCGGAATCCGGCGTGATGCCCCTCTGCACAAGATGTCCGAGGACGACTGGGATACGGTGCTTGCCACGCAAGCGAGGGGAAGCTTCAACTGCGCCCGGGCTGTCCAGAAGTACATGGTGCGGCATAACTACGGTAAGATTGTCAACATATCCTCGCCGGTCCCCGCCAGCCTGGGAGAGCGTGAACAGACCGCATATGCGGCGGCCAGCGCAGCCGTCCAGGGATTCACCAGGGCACTCGCCCTGGAGCTGGGACCTTACGGAATCAACGTCAACTGCGTCGCACCGGAGTACATAGACACCGAGATGACTCGGAGCGTGGCGCGTAAAGATGGCATGTACCTGGATGATTTCCGGAAGTTCGCCACCGCCCGAGTACCACTGAGGAGAATAGGTACCCCGGAGGACGTCGCCAACGTGGTCCTGTTCCTGGTCTCGGATGAGTCCAGTTTCGTTTCCGGGCAGGTGATTTATGTCCGGGGCGGTCCCTGAATCGGTCTCGCCGGAGCAAATCAGCGATGCATTTCATGCCTGACACTGAAGATGAAGATTCGGCTGAGGAGACCTTCTGGCCGGAGGGTTACAAGCAGGTAATTCGGGAAGATGTCCGGCGGGTTATCGCCGAACAGTTCAACGGCAGGAAGCAGTTCCGGCGTGTTTACCGGAAGGGATATACCGAGAGCTTCACCGGATACGAGCAGTTCCTGGACCGCGTAGCGGACATGGTCGCAATTGGCGCCGAGAACGGGGCGGACGACGCCTTCGACGAAATTGTCGATGCCTTTCTGGAGGAAGATGCCCTGCCGGAAATGCGTCGCTATACCAGCTACCTCTGGCCCGACCCTCTGTCGCGTGAGGTCGGAGAGCGACTCCGAAGGGTGATTGTCGATGAGTATGGCGAGGACGACGTATACCGTTTCACCTACAAAGTGGGCTACAAGAACGACTTTGGCAGTTATGGCGAATATATGGACTATGTTGCTGAACTGGTGATGACCGGAGTGATGAACGGCGCCAATGATACGCTGGAGAGGATATACCGCTCTTTCATGAACTACAACCGTTTGCTGCCGGTACGCCGGTACCCCCGGCGACTCAAGATGTGGTGACGGTGCTGAATACCGGGTATGCGTGAGGAGGGGATAGGCGTGAACAAGATAGCAGTTTGTGGTAAGGGTGGTAGCGGCAAGAGTGTTGTCGTCCGGCTGCTTGCCGATGGTCTGCAGGAGCGGGGACGCCGGGTGCTTGTAGTCGATGCCGATGAGTCCAACACCGGCCTCCATCGTATGCTCGGCTTTGATAATCCCCCGAAACCTCTGACCGACCTCCTTGGCGGCAAACAGAAGCTTGAAGCGCAGCTGGAAGAGGCTGTCCGGGCGGGGATTCCGGAAATGAGTGTCGAGCTAATCCACCAGGAGATGCAACTGGCCGATATTCCTCCCGAGTTCATGTTCGAGACCGGCGGCATCCGGCTGATAAACATCGGCAAGATACTGGTGGCACTGGAGGGCTGTGCCTGCCCGATGGGCATCGTGAGCAGGTCATTCCTCAAGAAACTCCGCCTCGAACCGGATGAGATTGCCGTCATTGACCTGGAAGCGGGGGTGGAGCACTTCGGCCGGGGCGTGGAGACCAGCATCGACTGCGTGCTGGTGGTGGTTGAGCCATCGATTGACTCTCTGGAGGTCGCCGAGAAGATTGGCGAGCTTTCCGCCCAGATTGAAATTGCCGACGTCTGGGTGGTGCTGAATAAGATAGCTTCGGATGACATCGCTGACCGGCTTCGCAATCACCTGGAGGAGCGGGATATGACCGTTATCGGCGTCATCCATCAGAACCAGGAGATATTCGAGTCCTGCCTCGACGGGCGACCGATACGAGGTCGTGCTGCTGCCGAGGATATCGACCAGGTACTGGACTTTATTTTTCCGTAGACTGCGAGAGCTTGTCATGGAAGAGATTGCCACGCCGCTTCCTCACTTTGTTCGGATAGCGGCCTGCTAGCAAAGCCAGCAGGTAAGCTCAGAATGACAGGTAGAAGATACACAGAACCACAGTCTGACACCAGCTAGTCAATCGGTAGAGATTTATGCTATATTTGGGACAGTTATGGACGTATTGCTGGAGACAGACCTGCCCCTGCCACCGTTCGTTCGCGGTAAGGTGCGGGATACCTACGAGCTTGGTGACCGGCTGCTGATTGTCGCCACCGACCGTATTTCCGCTTTCGATGTTGTCCTGCCCTGCGGTATTCCCGACAAGGGCCTGGTGCTCAACCAGCTATCCGCCTACTGGTTCAGAGAGACAGGTGGGCTGGTCACCAACCACGTGATTGAGGTAGTCCAAGATGTGGACTGCCTCGATGCCTACCTGCCGGTGAAAGACCGGTTCGACTATCCCTCCTACCTGACCGGACGCTCAATGGTTGTACGCAAGGTGGAGCGCATTTCCGTGGAGTGTGTGGTCCGTGGCTACCTTGCCGGGTCCGGCTGGGTGGAATACCAGAAGAGCGGCAGCATCTGTGGAATCCCGTTGCCTGCGGGACTCCAGGAGAGCCAGGAGCTACCCGAGCCAATCTTCACCCCGACCACCAAAGCAGAAGAGGGGCATGACCTGCCTTTGAGTATGGATGAGGTAAGAGGACAGATAGGAGAAGACCTGGCCGAAAAGCTCCGGGACAGGTGCATTACCCTCTACAATTTCGCACGGGAGCGTGCCCGTGCCAGGGGCATCATTATTGCCGATACCAAGATGGAGTTCGGCCTGGATAATGGTGAAATCGTGCTGATTGACGAGCTGCTGACCCCGGACTCTAGCCGTTTCTGGCCGGCCGACCGGTACCAGGTGGGACGTTCACAGCCCAGCTATGACAAGCAGCCGGTGCGCGACTGGCTGGAGGCTTCCGGGTGGGACAAGACACCGCCGGCTCCGATGCTGACCGATGATGTCATAGAGAGCACCACGCAGAAATACCGGGAAGCCTATCGCAGGCTCACCGGAGAAGACCTGGCGTAATACCAGCAGGGTGATGAAAAACCTTTTCGACCAACCCCCGTGCGGCCCTTCTGGGCCGCCTTCCCCTTCCTGGCCAGGAAGGAGCCTTCTGCGGAAGGGGGTAAAGATTATGCCTGGGGATACCCCCAGGTCTGGGGGACACCCCCAGACCCTCGCCAAAGGAGGCTTCGGCCCCTCTCAGAAGAGGGGTGCCCCCTCTGGACTCTCCTTTTTCATCAGCCTGCTAAACTCTTTAGCCGGATAGCTGTGGTGAAAACTGTTCTTTTATAAGGTTCGGCGAGCTAACGAAGTGCTAGAGACACTACACTAGGGTAGTCGCAGGAAGCGGCTGGGCCAGGCTGATAAAAACCCGCTATTCCAACCGCTCCTTGGTACTGGGGAGGTCGCTACCCAACCGCTCGTCAGTGCGGGTGGCCACATCCAGAGCACGACCTAGCGCCTTGAACAACGCTTCGGCCTTGTGGTGGTCATTGACACCATAGGCAATCCGGGCGTGCAGGTTCATTCTGGCCTCCGTGGCGAAGGACTCAAGGAAGTGACGTACGAGGTCGGTTGGGAACCCGAGCATGTCGTTGGCGCTGAAGGGCAACTCCAGCACGGTGTATCCCCGGCCGCTGATGTCGACGGCTATCGTGGCCAGGGCGTCGTCCATAGGCACAGAGGCATCGGCCATGCGGACAATGCCCCGCTTCTCACCAAGCGCCTCGCCCAGGGCTTTGCCAAGACATATAGCGACGTCTTCGGTGAGGTGATGCTGGTCGTCCCCGGACGCACTTATCTCGAGGTCGAATCTGCCGTGTCGGGCTACCTGGGAGAGGAAGTGGTCCAGCATTTCGATGCCGGTGGATATCTGGTACTTGCCGGAACCGTCAATGACGAGTTCCAGTTTGATTTTAGTTTCCCCGGTCTCTCTCTCGATAATCGAACGTCTATCGGTCACGGCTTTAGCCTCCTATCTCGTGGAGTGTCCTGACCAGTGCGTCGGTATCTTCCGGTCTACCCACACTGACCCGAATGTAGTCCTTCAGTAGCGGCTGGTCGAAGTAGCGTACCAGGATACCCTTATCCCGCAGTCTCCGGTGCAGCTCGACGGCCTTTCCCCGGAGGACCTGGCAGAGAATAAAGTTGGCCACCGAGGGAATCGGTCGCAGCCATTCAATCTGCTTTAGTTCCTTGAAGAGCCGGTCTCTCTCGGTAACTATGGCCTTCACCCTCGCCATCAGATAATCGATGTCCTTGATCGATTCTTCCACGGCAATCCGGGCAGCGACATTGATATTGTACGGTATCTTGATTCTCAGTAAGAAATCGGCAATATCTGCCGGGAAGAGACCGTAACCCAGCCGCAGGGCAGCAAGTCCGGCCCACTTGCTGAAGGTACGCAGCACCATCAGGTTCTCGTATCGGCCGACCAGCGGGGCGACAGTCTGCCCGCTGAACTCAAAGTAGGCCTCATCGACCATCACCGGTATGCCGGTGCCCACCAGCTCCAGGATATCCTGAGGGGATGTCGCCGTGCCACTGGGGTTGTTCGGGTTGGCCAGAAAGATAATCTTCGTCTTTCCGCTGATGGCAGCTTTCACCGCGGCCACGTCCACGGCGTAGTCTTTGTCGCGTGGCACCTCGACGACCTTTCCCCCGCAGATCTCGGTGCTGAAACTATAGATACCGAAGGTCGGCACGCAGTTGATAACCTCGTCGCCGGGGCTGAGGAGGAGGCGGAGGACGAGGTCTATCAGCCGGTTGCTGCCGCTTTCAGCGACAATGTGGCGGGCATCGACACCGGCATATCCTGCCAGCAGTTCCCGGATCCTCTCCTGCCCATCGTCGGGGTATATGTTGAAGTCCCGATAGCTGCCCAGTGCCTTGTTGACCCTCGGTGAGCAGCCGTAGGGGTTTTCGTTGGCGTCCAGCTTGATGATACTGTCGACCGGTACCTCAACTTTGCCCTCCAGCGTCTCCGGAGAGGTTGCCGCGGAGTATCCGCCGAAGCGGAGAAGCTCCGGTCGTATCAGCCTCCTCATTCCTGGTTCTTCAGGCATTGCGCTTCTTCCGTGTCTTCATTCCCGGCGGGCAGACCCGCATACACTCCGAGCAGCCACCGGCAGCAGTACGATAGCCATTGCAGGCGAACTTGTCAATGCGGTAAGGTTCGCCCGGCGACGGTTCCTTGATTGCTCCTGCGGGGCAGATATCGATGCACTTCCGGCACCGCTCACAGTTGAAGACGACCTTGCTCTCTCCACCGGATTCCAGTTCCGCTTCGGTGAGACAGACTCCCAGCCTCATCCTGGGTCCGTACTCCGGCGTTATCAGCAGGCTGTGCCAGCCGAGTCTGCCCAATCCGGCAGCCTGTGCGGCGTGCTTGTAGGAGAAGATTGCCATCATGAACCGGTCGTCGGTCGGGCAATCTGTCGCCGGGAGGGGCAGGGTTGAGTACCCTGCATTCCTCATTGCGCGGGCGAAGTCGTAGGCCGCCCACGTCAGCTTGCCGTAGAGGTGGGCGCCGTCCGTGTTGAGCAGGTCCGTTGTCGAGGCGGCGCCCTGTATTCTCGTCGGTGAAGACAGGTCCAGTACCTCGCGCATAATCTCCATGCTGAAGACGACCACTGACTTTGCAGCCGGCAACAGGACGCGCGCTGTCTCCTCCAGCTTTGTTCCCTTCCAATCAGCCAGACTGGCGACGCCCACCAGGTCCACCTCAAGGTCGGGTTCAATGCGCTGCAGGATACCATCTGCTACGGACATCTTGCTTTGCCTCGTCATTTCGTGTCTCTCTCCTTCAACCGTCTCTCCACCGCCCGCACGTGGGCGTCGAATCCCTCGAAGTCGGCGATAGCCATTGCCGCCGGTCCAAGCTCTGCCAGACTGTTCTGGTCAACGGAAATCACATTGGTGAGCCTGACGAAATCGAGAACACTCAGTGGCGAACTGAAGCGCGCCGTACCCTGAGTGGGCAGGACGTGACTCGGCCCTTCTACGTAGTCGCCCAGTACCACGGTGCCCTTCTCCCCCAGGATGATGCACCCTGCGTTGGACAGGCGGTCCAGATACGATTCCGCCCTGTCAACCATCAGAAGCAGGTGCTCGGGGGCGTACAGGTTTGCCAATTCTACTGCCTCGTCCATACTGGACACCAGCACTATCTTCCCGTTCTGCTCCAGGGATGCGGCGGCGATTTTCTTTCGTGACAGCTGCTGGAGCTGCCGAGTAACTTCTTCCGTTACCCTTTCGGCGAGTTCCGCCGAGGTTGTCACCAGTATAGCTTCCGCCAGTTCGTCGTGCTCTGCCTGGGCCAGCAGGTCGGCGGCGCAGTACTCCGGGTCTGCCGTTTCATCGGCGATGATGAGCACCTCGGATGGCCCCTGGAGGGCATCGATGCCAACCGTCCCGAAGAGCAGCTTCTTGGCGAGCATAACGTAGATATTGCCCGGACCGCAGACCTTGTCCACACGGGGGACCGACTCGGTGCCGAGGGCCAGGGCGGCAATCGCCTGCGCTCCACCGATGGAGAAGATACGGTCAACCCCGGCAATAT
Organism: Dehalococcoidales bacterium; assembly: GCA_016783135.1. Classification (GTDB taxonomy): domain Bacteria; phylum Chloroflexota; class Dehalococcoidia; order Dehalococcoidales; family Fen-1064; genus DUES01. Next base: position 14,745 of record JADHXC010000006.1, read on the forward strand.
CCGCGGCCACCAGTGTCGCTGCGGGCAGGGTGCCATCGGGGCCGCGCGGCGTGGCCAGAGTAACCTCCGGGACTCCGGCAACCTTCGCCGGTACCGCCGTCATCAGCAGGGATGACGGGTAGGGGGCAGTCCCGTGAGGAGCATAGATACCAACCCGGTTCAGAGGGCGTACCAGCCAGTTGAGGCCGGGGCCTCCGGTCCCGGATTGGACAACCTTCATCTGCGCGGCATGGAAGGCCCGTATCCTTTTGGCGGCCAGCTTGAGCGCGGACAGAAGCTCGGGGGACAGTTGCTTGCCGGCGGCAGCAATCTCATCTCTGCTGACTTCGAGGGAGTCCAGCGCCACCCCGTCGAATTTCTGTGTGTACTCCCGAACGGCAGTGTCCCCACGGCTGGACACGTCGTTGATTATCCGCCGGACGGCCTGTTCGCGCTCGTCCGTATCCAGACTGAAGGAAATCCCCCGCGATAGCGCCTTTCTGCCGGCCTCAAGGCCCCTGATAGTCTGCATCTCAGCTACCCTCCACGGCAACCCGCAGGGACTCAACGAGGGACATTATCCTCTCCTGCTTGACCGGACCGGGTGTGCCGTCTTTACCACCGATAAGGCAGGTGGTCGATTCAAACAGGGTATCGATAATCTTGAGGTTGTGCCTGGCTATCGTCCGACCGGTCTCGGTGTTCTCGATAAGCATATCGGCATCCTCGGGCAGAAAGGCTTCAGTAGCTCCCCAGGTAGGTATTATCCTGTACATGCCGAGGCGGTTCTCCCTGGCATATCTGTCAGCGATATTCACGTATTCGGAGGCAACCCGGAAAGGCTCGGTGCGCCCGGCGACGAACTGCCTCAGGCCGTAGACATCGTCTGCGGGAATATTCTGGCTGACCACGGCCACCATTCTCACCCTGCCTGATTTGAGGTCAAGCAACTCTCTGACCGGACTGCCCGGGAACATGGTGAGATGGTCGGTCAGCCAGTCGCGACCGGTGATGGCCATATCAAAGTTGCCGTTAGCTACCTGCAATGGCATGTCCTGCGGCCGGATTACCTTAATCACCACACCATCCAGGCTGGTCTCGGGACGGCGGTTGCCATTGGCCGAAGGGTAGTCCTGCACCCGGATACCCGCCCTCGCCAGGAGTTCTGCTGTCGGGGCCTGCTGGTGTCCGTCAGGCAGGGCAAGGCGCACAGTATTTTCTCCGGCTGTCCAGGGTGCGGATGGGACGGCAGATTCTCCGGCAGGAACCTTACGTGCGAGGTGTTTCTGTTCTGTCGGTATCCCGCCGTTCAGGGAGTCCATGATGTCACTCAGGTCCTTCTTCTCCCAACTGCTCTTATTGGCAATCAGGAAAGCGCTGTGGTTCAGCAAGGTGCTTACGTGTGCCAGACCGCAGACAATAAGCTCCTCCTCTGTCGTACGCGATACCAGGGCCAGCATAGCGCTTTCCGGAGGGTAGACCTCGGCGGCTCCCCACAGGGGAAAGATGCTGAACCGGCGTAATCGTAGATTCAGGGAGAGGTACTCCGCCAGGTTGGGGTACTCACTGGCAATGCGTATCATCCCGTCTTCCGAGCGGAGTTCTGCCAGGGTGGGCACCGGTTGAGACCGGCTGGTTGCCAGGCAGAGGACACCGCCGCCATATCCCAGGTCCCTTATCTTGACCAGGGCGGAACTCGGGTACTTGACGGAAAGCTCCTCTACCCAATCGAGTCCGCAGATGCCCATGTCGTAGTTGCCCACCGCTACCTGGATGGGGATGTCCCGCTCGTTGAAGACCTTGGCCTGGAGGTCGGGGAAACGCTTTGACTCGAGGCGGTAGCTGTGCATGCTCCGGTTGTATCTCCCCAGCCCCCAGTCGGCCTGCTTGAGTAGGACTGCCGTCTCTTCGAGGAGACGGCCCTTGGGCAGAGCTATCCTAACCGGCACCTTTTCCCCCCAGCAGCACCACAACCTCATCGATGTTGATAGCTTCAGACCTTTTCTGGCTGGTGAGGTCGGTAACTGCGAACTGTAGCGGCTGGCTCTGAACGTCAACCACCCACCTCAGGTCGGTCAATGCCTGCCCACCGAGGTCGAGTTCCGCGGCGTAGCCGGCATCCCGAAGACACCTGGCGACCCGGAAGCTCTCCCGCACCGTTTCGGACCGGTCTTCTACGTACCTGATGAGCACTCTTTCCGGAAGTTGCCCATCCAGGGCCTCCGGCGTTATCAAATCCATGAGATTGTCGACATACAGGGCAAAACCGGATGCCGGGACCTGCTGGCCACCTATCAGGGGGATAAGGTCATCATACCTGCCGCCGCCGGCGACTACCTCTTCACCGGCAAAGACCTGGAAAATCACTCCGGTGTAATACTCGAAGCCCCTTCCCGAAGCGATGTCAATCCGGTAGTCGTAGCCGAGGGTTTCCAGGAGGTCGACTGTGTCTATGAAGTTGTTCAGGGCGGGCTCGAACTCGGGCAGGTCCCGATTGAACAGGGACTTCAGGTTGCGGAGGAATCCCGGCGATTGCCCCTTGAGGTCGAGCAGGGGAGTCAGCGTCTCACTCAGCTCCGGTGTCCTTACCGTCAGCCCGGTAAGTGCAGTCTGGTCCCCATCCAGAATCCGGTCAAATACCGACGCCTGTTCCTGTGGGCTCAGTCCGAACCTGGTGAGAAGCGCCCGTATCAGACCGGAGTGAGAAAGCCTCAGCTCCATCTTCTTGAGGCCGAGTTTCTGGAGCACGTCCATGGCCAGGGTTATCAGTTCCACGTCCGCCACGGTAGAGCCGGCACCTATCAGTTCCACACCGCACTGCCATATCTCGCGGTTCTCCTTGCCGGTCTCCTCGAAGATGAAGATGTTGGCCACATAGAAGAGTCTGGCCAACCCCGACTCTCCCAGTGAGTCAATATAGGACCTGGCCACCGGAATGGTGGCGTCCGGCCTGAGTACCACCCTCTCACCGCTCCAGCCGTCCCAGTCGAGGAAGGAGTACACCTTGCTCAGTTTCCCCGGAGTGAGTGTTCCTGTGGAAGTAAACAGGTGCAGGTACTCAAGGGTGGGAGTCCTTATTTCCTGATAGCCCCCCTTGAGGCAGCAGTCCCGGAAGCCCCCCTCTATGAGACGGAACCTGTTCATCTCTTCCGGTGACAGGTCTCTGGTCCCCTTGCATTTCTGGACTCTCATGCGATATCCTTCACGAAGCTCAGGTGATTATTCAATTCTACACCACTTTAACCGGGCACTCAACGTCCGATGTTGAATCGGGATTAGCCCCATGATATCATCAAGGGTATGATACACCGACGGACTGTCCGGGCCACACTTCGAGCAGTACGCATACTGTTGCTACTGGGCCTTATCAGCCTGGCATCTACCGCTATGGTGACCCGGGCGGCGGCACCGACGATTTTCATCCTTGAAGTCAAGGGGATTATCAATCCCGTCTCGGCGGACTACGTCAGCCGCGGCATACAAGAAGCGGAAGAGGCTGGAGCCACCGCCTGTATCATCCAGATGGACACACCGGGCGGACTGGATACCGCGATGCGTGATATCGTCCAGGATATCGTCAATGCGCGTATTCCGGTGGTAGTCTATGTTTCCCCCTCCGGGGCACGGGCGGCTTCGGCAGGGGCCTTCATAACTGTAGCTGCCCACGTTGCTGTTATGGCACCGAACACGGCAATCGGGGCGGCCAGTCCGGTGTCCATCGGGGCCGAGGGTGAGGAACAGATGTCCGAGACGATGCAGGAGAAGGTACTGAATGATGCCGCCGCCTACATCAGGAGCATTGCCGAAGCCCACGGACGCAACATGGACTGGGCGGAGCGGGCGGTCAGGGAAGCCGTCTCCGCCACCGAGCAGGAAGCCCTGGAGCTCAACGTTATTGACCTGGTTGCTCCCGACCTCGCATCACTCATATTGCAGCTCGATGGCTGGGAAACCACTCTTCTGGGTGGCACGGTAGTGACGATAGAGACTGCGGGCGCCATCCTGCACCACATGGAGATGAGCTGGGTGGAGGAGTTTCTCTTCGCCATCACGGACCCGAACATCGCCTATGTGCTCCTCGGCCTGGCCTCCCTCGGTCTCTTTGTTGAGATATCGAACCCCGGTCTCATCTTCCCCGGTGTTGTCGGTGGTATATGTGCGATACTGGCTTTCTATTCGCTGGGGAACCTGCCGGTGAACATTGCCGGGATTTTGCTGGTGGTGGGAGCGTTTGGTCTCTTCATCGCCGAGGTATTCACCAGCAGCTTCGGGTTGCTGACCGGTGGGGGTGTAATTGCCCTGGTACTGGGCTCGTTGATACTGTTCAAGGGAGGGCCACTCTTCCAGGTGAACCCGTGGCTGATTGGCATCGCCGCTACCTGCATCGGTGCGCTGGCCGCATTCGTGGTTACCCGCGTGCTGTCTGTGCATAAACGGCAGCCGTCTACCGGATGGGAAGAGCTGGTCGGCAAGACTGCCGTGGTCAAGGTAGCCCTGGCCCCGGAGGGGACCGTCCTGTACAAGGGTGAACGCTGGACGGCGGTCTCGGAGGAAGGCCGGGTGAAACCCGGAGAGAATGTGGTTATCAATCGGGTAGATAGCCTGAAGCTATACGTCACGAAGCTACCGAAAGAAACCAGCGAATGAAGAGGAACGAAATTGAGCCCGGTTGTTATCGTTGGTATCGTCGTCTTCGTATTGCTGGCCGTGCTTCTGTGGTCGCAACTGGTAGAAGTGTTCCAGACTTTGAGAGCTGTCTTCCGTAGACCGCTAACCGGGAAGGAAGCGTTGAGAGGAAAGACAGCCACTGTCAGGACGGCGCTGGAACCTGAAGGGACTGTCTCTCTTGAAGGTGAGCTCTGGAAGGCAGTATCGCAGGAAGGGTATATTGAAGTTGGGGTAACAGTTGAAATAAGAAAGATTGAAGGCCTTAAGCTCTTTGTGATCAGGAAGGTATAAGGAGGTATTTCATTGCCTGATTTTATGGTTGATTGGTTTGAGATGGAGCCGTGGGGAATTGCCCTTATCGTGGTACTCGTTGTTGCCTTCCTGGCGCTTGTTATCTGGCGGGGAATCCTTGTACATCGCCAACGAATATCTGCCGGTAGCGAGGACCTGGTTGGGAAGACGGCCATGGTCAGGAATGCCCTCCAGCCCGAGGGTACGGTCTTCATTCTGGGAGAACTATGGACAGCAGTTTCAGAGGAGGGTAGTGTGGAACCCGGGGAGAAGGTGGTTATTACCGGAGTCGACAATCTGGTACTGCGTGTGATACCATCACGTGAGAAGAAGTAGAGTAAACCAGAGGAGGTAAGTGAATGAGCACTCCAATCATTATCGGTATCATAGCACTGATTATCGTGGTACTGATTCCATCCACCGTCAAGATACTGAAAGAGTACGAAAGGGGCGTAATCTTTCGTCTGGGGCGCCTGCTGGGGACGAAGGGCCCCGGTTTTTTCCTGATTATCCCCTTCGTTGACCAGATGACAAAAAGGGACCTCCGGGTGGTAACCATGGATGTCACCCCGCAGGAAGTCATTACCAAGGACAACATTACCGTTCGCGTGAACGCCGTAATCTACTTTCGGGTGGTTAACCCTGAGGATTCGGTTGTGAATGTGAATGACTACATCCGGGCTACATCTCAGATAGCGCAGACAACCCTGCGGAACGTACTCGGACAGTCCGAACTCGACGAACTGCTGACACAGCGGGAGAAGCTGAACCTGATGCTACAGAAGATAATCGATGAGCATACCGACCCCTGGGGCATCAAGGTCGCCACGGTTGAGATTAAGGAAGTCGAGCTTCCCGAGCAGATGAGGCGGATGATGGCCGCCCAGGCCGAGGCGGAAAGAGAACGTCGCGCCAAGATTATCCATGCCGAAGGCGAGTTCCAGGCCTCGGAGAAGCTGGCCCAGGCCGGTGCTGTCATTGCCCGCGAACCGGTCACACTGCAGTTGCGCTATCTCCAGACGCTCACTGAAATCGCCGTTGAGAAGAACAGTACCATCATCTTCCCACTGCCGATGGACCTCATCAAGATGTTCATGGAAAGAGGCAGCGGTAATAAATCCGGCGATAGTGACAGTAAGTAGCCTGCGGCAGGTATCTTTTGTATAGAGTCAGGTAGTAGCCTGTACGATACGTTCCGCAGGCTACGCCTGCTGTTTCGCCAGCAGGTTAAGTCTGCTGTTTCGCCAGCAGGTTAAGTCTGCTGTTTCGCCAGCAGGTTAAGTCTGCTGTTTCGCCAGCAGGTTAAGTCTGCTGTTTCGCCAGCAGGTTAAGTCTGCTGTTTCTGCTCCCGGAGAGTGACATCTCCGGCCAGTATACGGCTCAGGCCGCCATCCGGAAGACGTAGCAGCAAACTGCCGTCCGGCTCAACAGACTCAGCGGTGCCTTCAAGGGTCGTTTCTCCCGAAGTCACGCGGACCGCTTTTCCCAGGGTCACCAGGCGCTTGCTCCATTCCTCGTAGACCGTTTCACTTTCCGGGGCAGCCAGGTAGAGCCGTTCCATCTCGCGGAGCAGGCACTTCACCAGTTCCAGACGGGATACTTCCCGACCCAGTTCCCGGGAAAGACTGGTGGCGATGGGCAGAATCTCCGGGAAATCGGCCGGGTTGAGGTTGACGTTTATGCCGATACCAACAATCGCGTAGTCCACCTTGTTGGACTGAACACTGGTCTCGACCAGGATACCGCACACCTTTTTGCCACCAAGAAGGACATCATTCGGCCACTTGAGCTGCGGTCTGAGGCCGGTGACCGTCTCAATGCTGTGCGCTACCGCCAGAGAAGCTGCCATGGTGAGGGAGTGCAGGTGTTCCCGGTCCGGGTACAGAACCACCGAGAGGGCGACGTTGCCCCGGGGAGAGAGCCAGGTGCGTTTGAGTCGACCCCGTGCCGCCGTCTGCTCGTCAGCGATGACGACGGTTCCCTCGGGGGCACCATTAAGGGCTTCCTGCCGTGCCGTCTCCATCGTTGTTCTCAGGCGGGGGTAGTAGAGTACCCTCTGCCCGAGGAAGCTGGTCTCCAGGCCACACGTAATCAGGTCTGCGGATAGGTCCTTGTCTGCCATCGTCACTAATCAGGATGATAGGCTCGCAGCACTCATCTGTCAAGCGGAGCGGTCCAACAGCCGTGCTGCTATGAGCCAGGGGTTGCCTTGACGGTCAGTGGACGGACTGCTAATATAGCCGCAGTATCTTTCGCGGGGAATCCCAGCACTCGAGAGGAGGATGTCATGAATGGTGCCGAGTTCGTGCGGACGATTATCGGTGAGATGCACGGAGCGATGATGGCGGACGTCAAGGACCTTACCCAGGAGCACCTTGCGTGGAGACCGGCGCCCGGGGCCAATCCCATTGGCTTTCTATTCTGGCACTACGTGCGCACCGAGGACAACATGCTGCATAGCCTGATGGCTAAGCCCTCGGTGTGGCAGGCCGAGAAGTGGGGCGAGAAACTCGGTATGGACGCCCAGGCGCAGGGCACCGGCTTCCAGGAGTCGGACGTTGACAAGGCGGCGGCCCTGCCTGCGTCCGAGGTGATAGCCTATGCCGAGAAGGTCTTCGCCGACACCACCGAGTACCTGAATACGCTCGATGACGCCAAACTGGACTACGCGCCCAACCCGAAGCGCCCGCGGGGGACCATCGGTATGATGCTGCGGAACTTCATCGTGGCGCATGGCTGGTGGCACCTGGGCGAGATAAAGTACGTCAAGGGGATGCAGGGGATGCCGGCGGCACGCTAGCGGGTGTCGTGGGCTACCGGCGTCATTCTGAGGCGCTCCGCGCCGGAGAATCTTACTCTGCGAGTAAGATTGCCGTGCCTTTTCTACTCGCTTCGCTCGAGGCCTCCGCCTGCAATGACAGGTGGTCGCCGGGCGCAACTCAGGGGTGACATACCAACAGGAAAGGAGCATTTAATTCATGGCCACAGTGAACACCGTACTCGGACCGATTGACAGTAAAGACCTGGGCATTGCCCTGATGCACGAGCATGTTCTGGTTGGCTTTGCCGGAGTCTACCGGGACTATCCTGAGCTACTCGGTACCGACCCGCTAGAGCGTGCCGTCAACGAGCTCAAGCAGGCCAAAGAGGGTGGAATCGACACTATTGTCGACGCTACCACCACCGACCTGGGTCGCGACATCGAAATGATAGCCGAGGCCTCACGCCGCAGCGGGGTGAATATAGTTGCCGTTTCCGGATGGTGGCTGGATATCCCCATGTTCTTCCGTGGCGCTTCCGTGGAGCAGCTCACCGAGGTGTTTGTCCGGGAGGTGGAAGAGGGCATCTCCGGCACCAACATCAAGGCGGGGATACTGAAGGCCGCCAGCGACTATGGAGAGGTCACGCCGCAGGCGCAGGTGGTCCTGCGGGCAGTCGGGCGCGCTCATCTCAAGACCGGTGTCCCCATCATGCTGCATTCCTACTCGCCGGGGCAGGTGGGCCGGCAGCAACTGGCGATACTCCAGGAAGAGGGGGTGAGCCCCGGCCGGGTGAAGATGGACCACTCCAACGACACCACGGACATAGAGTACCTGACCTGGCTTCTGGAGCAGGGATGCTACCTGGGGCTGGACCGCTATCCGGGGAGAGGAGTCAGCCCGCGGGCACGCACCAATACCATGAAAGCCCTAATCGATGCCGGCCGGGCGGACCGCCTTTGCCCTTCACATGACCGTTCCGCTATCAGCTTCATCGGTCCCAACTGGGAGCAGATGGAGGAGGAACGGCGGCGCTACAACCCGCACGGGTTCCTTTACATAAAGGAGGCGGTCTTCGGCCAGCTCCGTGATATGGGCGTCAGTGAGGACGTAATCAGCGGTCTCTGTGTTAGAGGCCCGCGGAACTTCCTTGAGGGTGTCTAACAGGGTGATGAAAAACCCTTTCGACCATCCCCCTGACCCCCTTCCTAGCCAGGAAGGGGGAAAATATTATATCTGGGGGACACCCCCAGACCCCTGCCAAAGGGGCAGGCCCATCAGAATGGGCACCCCCTCTGGACTCCCCTTGTTCAGCACACTGTTGAGTCCTTTGCGGTCGTATTATTATTAAGGAGCTTGAAATGTCATCTACCAGTCCTGGAGCACAATCCCTGTTTGAACCCTGTACAATTGGCGGGCTGGAACTGAAGAACCGCTTTATGCGGTCGGCGACCTGGGACGCCACCGCCGATATCAATGGTGCAGTAACCGATACATCGGTGGCGCTGTACCGGGAATTGGGCAAGGGTGGAATCGGCCTCATCGTCAGTGGCTATGCCTTTGTATCTTCACACGGCCAGGCGAACCCGGGCCAGTACGGCATCCACAGCGATGACATGATTCCAGGTATGCGGCGGATGGTTGAAGCTGCCCACCGGAACGGTACGAAGATTGCATTGCAGATTGTCCATGCCGGTATCAACTCGGGGTACCTCGTCGGGAAGGGTGCCACGCTTCTGGCAATGTCCGAGATGCCGGAGATGAACCGGCCGCACCGGGAGATGACTGAAGAGGACATCGAAGGCATTATCGCCGACTTCGCCGCGGCGGCGGCGCGCGGTCGGGAGGCCAGCTTCGATGCAATCCAGCTTCATGGAGCACACGGCTACCTGATGAGCCAGGTTATTTCGCCCCTGTTCAACCGGCGTACCGACCGGTGGGGCGGTAGTGCTGAGAACCGGAGGAGGTTCCACCTGGAGGTGATACGCCGGATACGCCAGACAATCGGTAATGATTTCCCCCTGATGATTAAGTTCGGTGTGATGGACGACCGCGAGGGCGGTGTTGCCCAGGAAGAAGGCATTGAGACGTCACGGCAGATGGTCGACACCGGGATTGATGCCATTGAGGTCAGCGCCGGTGTCGGGCAGGTAGCCCTCACGGTGAAGGAAGGCGACCCGGAGATGACGCCCTTCCGGGAGAGGGCTGCTGCTGTCAAGCGAGCAGTGAGCGTGCCGGTAATGGTTGTCGCGGGGATTCGCACCCTGGAGACGGCGCAGAGCATTGTCAGTAGCGGTGACGCCGATATGGTATCTATGTGCCGTCCCTTCATCCGTGAGCCGGGGCTGCTGGTCCGCTGGCAGAAGGGCGATACCGCTCCGGCGAAGTGCATCTCCTGCAACCGGTGTTTCCCGATTGTTTCCCGGGGAGAGCCGCTGGAGTGCGGCGAGGAACGACGTTTGCGGGAAGAGGCCGCCGCAGGCTCTTTGTGACGTGAGATTGCGCCCGCTGAAGTCAGCGGGACGTCGCTAAGGCCGACGTGCTGTCAGCACCTTCCTCGCAATGACAGAAGATTGTTCATGACGTGCTAGCGGTAGAGAGGAATCACATGATAGATGAGAAACTGGTTGAGAACATCCGCAGGTATGGTACCTTCCGTGATGATGGTTCGGGAAGGCGTCGTGTCCTCGATGATATCGGGTATCCGGTAGGGGAGAGCGCCGACTATGCCATCATCATGGGCTGCTTTCAACCGGAGGGAATGCCGCACGTTCTTAAAGACCTGAAGGCCCTGCTTGACCACTTGCAGGTGAGCTACACTCTGCTGTCAAAGGAGTACTGCTGCGGCTGGATGGCCTTCGGGCAGCCTGCGGTGATGGCCAGGAACGAGGAGGACATTGCCAGCTACCGCGAGCTATCCCGGGAGTTCGTCCTGGAGAACTTCAAACAGGCTAAGGGGCTCGGGGCAAAGTCCGTAGCTCTCTTCTGCGGTGCCTGCGAGCCGAGCTATACCAACTGCGCCGACGCCACCGACCTCGAGGTCATCTCCTACAGTGAGCTTCTCGGCCGTCACTGGAAGGGCGGCCGGCTTGAGGAGGCAATCGACTACTACGCCGGCTGCTACCGGTTCCGGCGGCGCGTCACCTCACATCCGGTGGACATCGAGCATGCCGCCCGACTACTCGGCAGGGTCGACGGGCTGAAGGTGAATCACCTGGACAGCACGCGCTGCTGCTATATCCCTCCCCACATGGAGGAGCTTGCCGGCAGCGTCACCAGCGACACAGTAGTCACCATCTGCACCGGCTGCTACCAGAACGTCAGGAGAAATCTGGCCGAAAAGGGTAACTGCCAGGTGAAGATGCTCCCGGAGCTCCTGCTCGAAGCGGTACGCAACCAGTAGTTGCTGTTCTCCCTGTTCCCAGTACTACCAGTTGGCGTGTCCCGTCTTGCCAACACAGTCCAGGAAGTCCAGTAACTCATGGGCGGTCCATTTCGGGGCCTCAATGGCCGTCATGTGGCCGCATCCCGCCATGATAACGTGACGGTTGTCCGGAATCTCTTTCGCCATAAGCTCAGTGGGTTTCAGGAAGACAATGTCGAACTCACCGATTAACAGCAGGGTGGGGCACTTGACCTGGCGCAGCCCCTCGACCATCGGGTCGGGGTCGGTGTAGAAACTCTGTCTGAACTCGATAAACGCCTGCTGGCTGACGCGGTGCTGGTAGAAGCCGTCCAGTACGTCGAACAACCTGTCGCTGTACGGGTGCTGTTCCATCTTGAAGGTGAAAACGCCGGGATTGGCGCGCCATCCGGCCTTCCTCTCCTCGTAGGTCGGCGGGGGCCGGTTGGCCATATCGAGGGCCATTTGCGCTGCTGCCTGCTGGGCGCGCTCGCGGTCATCATCGGTGATTTCCCTGCCATCAGGGTGGTACATCTTGGGCTGCGTTTCGGAACCGGTATCGGTCAGCATCTGGCTGAGCAGTCGGTCCGAGTGCCTGATTCCGAAGCGGGCAGCGTACATACCGCCGGTGGCGTGACTGAGCAGATGGAATTTGTCGATTCCCAGGTGGTCGGCAAGGGCATTGAAGTCCTCTCCCATCGTCTTCTCATCATAGCCTTTGGGCTCACCCTCAATCACGGTACGGCCGTGTCCCCGCATGTCTATCGATATCACGCGGTACTTCTCGGCCAGGGCGGCGGTGACTCCGGTAGCACTCCAGTACGAGGTGTCCTCGCTCAGTCCGTGGTTGCAGATTATGGGCTCTCCCTGTCCCACATCCTCGTAGTAAATTCGCGCGTTTCCGTTCTGGAAGGATGCCACTTTTTACCTCCTGTGTTCTTTCAATTATTTCTTATTGAGACCGGCAGATACCGGCTACCAGTTTGCATGGCCTGTTCTGGACACACAGTCCAGGAAGTCAAGTAGCTCACTGGTGGTCCACTTCGGGTCTTCAATGGCCGTCATGTGGCCGCATCCCGGCATGATGACGTGACGGTTATCCGGGATTTCCTTTGCCATGAGTTCGCTGGGTTTGTAGAAGACGTAGTCAAACTCACCGAGTAGTATCAGGGTGGGGCAACTGACCTGACGCAGTGCCTCCACGCGCGGGTCGGGGTCGCTGTAGAAGGTGCGCATGAACTCTATTATCTGCCTGCGGTCCTGTCGATGCAGGAACCCGTCGTATACCGGCCACATAATATCACTGTACGGGTGCTCGGCCATCTTGAAGAGAAAGACGCCGGGATTGGCGTGAGTACCGGCAATTATCTGCTTAACGGTTGGCAGCTCTTCCGGCATAGGCGTCTCCGCATCGAACTGTGGGGGCAGAGCAGTCAGTTCATTTCCCTTAGCATCGTACATTGTGGGCCGGGTCTCGGAACCGGTGTCGGTGAGTATCAGGCTGAGCAGCCGTTCCGAACGGTACATCCCGTATCGTGCCGCCACCATACCCCCGGTGGCGTGACTGAGCAGGTGGAACTTGCCGATGCCGAGGTGGTCGGCCAGGGCGTCGAAGTCTGCCGCCATGGTGTCGGCATCATACCCCCTGGATTCACCTTCAACCACGGTACGGCCGTGCGCCCGCATATCCATCGATACCACGCGGTACTTCTCGGCCAGGGCGTCGGTAACGCCAGTCTCGCTCCAGTAATTGGCATCCTCGCTCAGACCGTGGTTGCTGATTATAGGCTCTCCCCGGCCAACATCCTCGTAGTAAATCCGCGCGTTACCATGCTGGAAAAAGGCCATAGTGGTTCCTCCTCTGTATTCCATCTATCTGTCCGGGATTCGCCGCGATGGGGCGACGGTCTGGTTGTCCCTTGCAGGTTGCTGTGGTTATGTTACGCTACTGACTGTGGAGTGTCAATGTTGTGTTGTGCGGGGTACAGTACAGCCGATGATGGCTGGCTGCACGGGATAGGGCGTACACTAGTGTGAAGGTTCTATTGAGTGGAAGACGAATCAAAGGGGGCGCCTCTCAGAAGAGGCGAAACCCCTCTGGACTCCCCAAAACGGTGTGGCGGACAATTGCAGGCAGGGTTCATTCACACCTTATAGACTAGCGCGCTGTTCCGGCAAGAGTCTGGGAAAGCGACTACAAGCGGAGTGTAAAAGGGGCGGTGCCCCTTCTGAGGGGCTCCCCCTCCGGACTCCCCTTTTTGGCATCCTGCTAGAGCCGACACATTAATTGGGAGTACTTTTAAGGCGTGTATGGATATATGCTGTGTCTTTTATTGCCTCCAGAACTCGTTCTTTGTCACACTTGGAAAGAGTGCTTTTACATTCAAGATTTGCTTTTGTTGCTAACGTGCAGTACCAGTCAGGTCGGGTGAACACGGGGCCCACTCTGTGATGTGGCTCGATAGTATGTCCGCTATTGCTGCTTCGAGTACCCTCCGGCGTGGGCGGGGTATATCGAGTAGTGGCGGCAGGGAGCGCTCCTCGAACTGGCGCAGGAAGGGGCATTCGTTCCGGAGTGTGGCAAAGGTAGTCCAGGCGCCACCGTATACGAAAAAGTCTAATTGTCTGATGTAGGGTTCTATCTGTTGCCGGGCATGCCCGCAGACCCGCTCAAGGAAGACGTCAACCTGTTTCTCCCGGTGCCGCTCGAACCGGCGCTGGGATGAACCTCCCTTTCGGTGCCGGCCGTGGACGAGGCCGGTGCCGGTCTTGCTGGTGAGCAGATTATCCCCCTGCCAGACACCGATGGCAAAGGCACCGAGGCGTACCAGTACCAGGGCAATCGTGAAATCGTGCTCCAGTAGCAGACGCAACGGTTCAATGTCACCACCGGGTGCGATGTATTGCTCCGTGAGCGGGAATGGTGGCCGGATGAGGAGCTTTCGTGAGGGTCCCCAGAAGATGGCGGCTCCTGTCCGGGAACCGGCAGCGAGCTCCACCAAGTCGGCAGGGATAGCCGCACCCGGAAGCGCTCTACCGAGCAGGTCGTTGACATGAACTGCGGACAGCTCCGGTGTCAGAAAGACAGATGTTACCGCGTTACCCGTTGTTGCCAGCTCTTCGAGCAGGCGGAGTGTCTTCGGTCGACTGAGGTGGAACTGTCGGGAAGTCAGTGTCTCCGTGGTACTTTGCCTCCCTGTTACAACTGAGCGACGGTTGCCCCGTTACCGCCCTCGCCCCTCTCGCCGGGGCGGAAAGACCTGACCAGTGGGTGGGAGTTGAGCATATCCCTGACGACGTTACGAAGTGTACCGGTACCGCTACCATGTACGATACGCACTTGGGTGAGTCCGGCGGCAGCGGCGGCATCCAGGTAGTTGTTTACCTCCCACTCCGCTTCGTCGGCGCGTTTCCCGAGAAGGAGAAGCTCCAGGGGGACGGAATGCGTCCGCGGCATGCTGATTGCCCCTGGAGTGCTTATGCTACCACTGACTGGCTGTCCTGTCATCCTAGTTACCCCGTCAAGACTCAGCCTGATTCTGGTTAGCCCTGACTGCACCTCAATCTGTTGCGTTTTCTCCGAAATAGAGAGTACCGTGGCAGCCACATTGGCCTCCCTGAGCCAGACGGTATCGCCGGGGGTTATAGTTCCCGGCTCGTCCGGTTCTCCGGTCTCACTGTCAGATCTGGGCTGCCAGTTCTCGCCCCTCAGTTTTTCGCGGGCTGCGGATAGAGCCTGCCGACTCTGCTCGATAGTCTCCCTGTTCCTCTCCTTGCGTAGCTGTGCCGCGGCCTGACGGATTTCCTTCTGCAGCTCCGCCGCTTCCCGTACGACCCTGTCCCGTGCCTCATGGATGATGGCCCGCTCCTCTGCGCCCAACCGCTTGAGCCGGCTCTCCAGTTCAGTGTTTTGCTGCTCTGCCTTCTTCTTCAGTTGCTCCGCTTCGGTGGAGATGCTCCGTGCCTTATTCTTCTCTGCGGTCAGTTCAGTAATTAGTGTCTCCAACTCCTGGGTCCCTCCGGCCAGCATACCCCGGGCTTCTTCGATGATGTCTGGCGGCAGACCGAGTCGTGCCGCCGTTGCCAGGGCATTGCTGCCGCCGGGTATTCCTGTGGTCAGGTGATACGTGGGGGCCAGGGTGGCCGTATCGAAGTCCAGTGAAGCGTTCTGCAGACCCGGAGTCGTATGCGCGAACGCTTTAAGGTCGCCGTAATGTGTCGTGGCCACCGCCATCGTACCCCGTGACAGGAAGTGGAGCAGGATTGCCCGTGCCAGGGCTGAGCCCTGCGCGGGGTCGGTACTGGTGCCCAGTTCATCAAGGAGCACCAGGCTATGGTTTGTGGCGCTGCCGATGATGCGAATGATATTGCCCATGTGCCAGCTAAATGTGGAGAGTGTCTGCTCAATACTCTGCTCGTCACCGATATCAACGAACACTCCGTCGAAGATAGGAAGACAGGTCTCCTCTGAGGCGGGGATTGGCAGACCGGCCTGTGTCATCAGGCTGAGCAGACCGATAGTCTTCAGCGCCACTGTCTTACCGCCCGTGTTGGGGCCAGTAATCACCAGTATGGAGAAGTCACGACCCATCTCCAGAGAGAGCGGTACTGCCTTGTCGCCGAGCAGGGGATGCCTGGCCTCCACCAGCCGGAGCGCCCGGCTCCGTGTTGCTGCCGGTCCTTCGTTCTCAAGCACAATGAGCCTGGCTTCACTGCATCTGTTCCTCCGGGCGTACCTGGCTTTGGCCAGTACAAGGTCAATATTGGCAGCAAGGGCAATATTGTTACTGATATCTTCGGCATGGCTACCAACCTTCTCACTGAGGATGCGGAGGACTCGTTCGGTTTCTCGCTGCTCATCCACGATGAGCTCACGCAGCTCATTGCCCATCTCCACCGCCGTCCATGGCTCAATGAAGACCGTGGCCCCGGTATTGGAGACATCGTGTACAATGCCTCTGATATCCCTTCGGGCTTCGACCTTTATCGGGATAACGTATCTGCCTTCACGCTCGGTGATAATGGGTTCCTGGACTATTCTGCGACCCCGGGCTGACTTGATGATGCCTTCCAGACGTTCTCGAAGAGTCTGACGTGTGTTCCTTAGCTGTCTGCGAACGGCGGCCAGTTGCGGTGAGGCCGAGTCCAGCACCTCACCGTCTGGTGAGAGGCATTTGCTGACATCGTCTTCAAGCTGGCGCATCGAGACAATACCACTGGTCATATCCCAGAGCAACGGGAACTCATCAGACAGTTGACTGATTCTGCTGCGCAGTCGGCGTACTGTGGCCAGGGTCAGGCAGGTATTGATAAGGACCTGCGGCTCGAGGACCTTACCCCGTGCTGCCATGTTAACCTCTTCCCGGGTATCGACCACCTCTCCCACAGCGAAGTCCGGCTCTACCGTCAGGAACTGGCGTGCTTCGGCAGAATGCCGGAGCAGGAGAGAAATATGCTCACGGTCCGTGAAGCATTGGAGGCTGATGGCCAGCTCACGACTTGCCAGGAAAGATGTGAACCCGGCAAGAATTTCCCGGATTCGGTGGAACTCCAGCATCTCAAGACTTTTATCATCCATAACAGTGTTCTCTGAGCGGTCCGTGGTCATATTGTAGCATGTTAACACGGTAGTCTGCGTAGGCGCAGGAGGAGAGGGGTGTGGGAACACACTTGCCGTATCTCCTGACGACGACTATAATGAATAGTAGTATTGCCGGTAAGCCACTTCACCGGCAACCAGTATTAGTGACGACAACCATCCGGTGTGACTGGTGACCAGTCGTGTACCGGCAACATCAGAGAGGAAGGTCAATTAGATGGCTAACTACGGACCTGAGAACATCCGCAACCTGTCTCTGCTATCCCACAACGGTGCCGGCAAGACATCCCTGGCGGAAGCGATACTGTTTACCGCCAAAGTAGTCAACCGGCTGGGACGGGTAGATGACGGCAGTTCCACCTCGGACTACGACCCTGCCGAACAGAAGCGCAATATCAGCATCAGCCTGAGCATGTTGCCCTACGAGTGGCTGGGTAAGAAGGTCAACCTGATTGATACCCCCGGCTATCCTGACTTCGTCGGTGAAGTAAAGTCCGGCCTGCGTGTCAGTGAGGGTGCCGTTGTTGTTATCTGCGCTGCATCCGGTGTCGAGGTCGGTACGGAGCAGGTATGGTCCTACCTTGAGGAAAACAACCTGCCCCGCCTTATCTTCATTAACAAGATGGACCGCGAAAATGCCGATTTTGCCCGGGCGGTGGAAGGCATTCAGTCCAGGTTCGGTCGTCGCTGCGTACCGTTGCAGGTGCCGATTGGTGCTCACAATGATTTCCAGGGAGTGGTTGACCTGATAGCCATGAAGGGATACACCGGCACAGCCGGGACGGAGGGTGATATCCCGGATTCCGTGAAGGGCTTGGTGGAAACCTTCCGGGAGCAAATGGTCGAAGCCGCTGCCGAGGTTGATGACAGCCTCATCGAGAAGTATCTGGGCGGCGAGGAACTCTCACGGGAGGAGCTTACCGACGGGTTACGGCAGGGCGTGATAGCCGGAAAGGTAGTCCCCATCCTGGCAGGCTCGGCGACAAAGAACATCGGCACCAGCCTGCTGATGGACGCTATCTGCAACTACATCCCCTCACCCGTAGAGAGAGACGTCCGCGTTATCGGGGCTGACGGTGGTGAAGAGACAGTGCCTCCCGGTCAGGATAGTCCCCTGGCTGCCCTGGTATTCAAGACTAGCGCTGACCCATACGTCGGTAAGCTTACGTACTTCCGGGTCTATAATGGTTCTATCAGCAGCAACTCCCACGTATGGAATACAACAAAGGGTGAAGACGAACGCATTGGCCAGCTGTTTGTCCTGCGTGGCAAGACCCAGGAACCGGTACCCGAGATTACGTCCGGTGACATCGGCGCCGTAGCCAAACTGAACGTAACCGGTACCGGGGACACCCTCGGTAAGCAGGACAACCTTGTTAAGATAGTCCCGGTCTCGTTCCCGAGTCCCATCTTCAGTGAAGCGGTTTATCCCAGGACCAAGGTCGACCTTGACAAGCTGGGACCGTCATTGACCAAGCTGACTGAGGAAGACCCCACCCTTCAGGTCCGCCGCGACAGCACGACAAACGAGACCATCATCTCCGGTCTGGGTGATACCCAGCTTGAGGTGGCCGCCGAGAAGATGGAGCGTAAGTTCGGAGTTAGCGTAGACCTGGAGACGCCAAAGGTCCCCTACAAGGAGACGATTGCCTCAACGGTAAGCGCTGAGTACAAACACAAGAAGCAGACCGGCGGACACGGCCAGTATGGGCATGTGCTGCTTGAGCTGGAACCTCTACCGCGTGGTGGCGGACGTGCATTCGGAAGCAAGGTTGTCGGTGGCTCCATACCCAGGAATTATATTCCCGCAGTGGAAAAAGGCTTCAATGAGGGCGTGCAGGAAGGAGTCCTTGCCGGTTACCCGGTGGATGACATCAAGGTGACGGTCTACGATGGCAGCTTTCACCCGGTCGATTCATCGGAGATATGCTTTAAGATAGCCGGTGCCGGTGCAATGAGGAGGGGCCTGGCCGATGCTCAGCCTGTCTTGCTCGAACCTATAATGGACATCAGTATCAGAGCGCCGGAGGAGTACACCGGCGACATCATAGGCGACCTCAACACCAAGCGAGCCCAGGTACAGGGCATGAACCCTGAGGACGGTATTAACGTTGTCGATGCGCAGGTACCGCAGGCCGAGGTGCTCCGCTACTCGATAGCGCTCAAATCGATAACCCAGGGTAAGGGAACCTTCACCATGAAGTTCAGCCACTACCAGGAGGTACCCCCGGCTGTTACTCAGAAGGTAATCGCTGCCCGGCAGGCGGAGAAGGAGAAAGACCGGGTCTAGCAGGGGTCTGGGGGTGTCCCCCAGATATAGTGGGGATGGTCGAAAGAGTTCTTCAGCAACCTCCTAGGACCTGTCCATACAGAAAAACTTAAGGGGGCGGCTCAACAGAGCCGCCCCCTTCTTTACTTTGTAACATTACTGTTCACCGGCACAGGAGATTGCTTCGCCTGCGGCTCGCAATGACAGAGTACTCTACGTCTGCACCTCACGTCATTGCGAGGTGCACCTGCACCGAAGCAATCTGTGTGGTGGGTGAGATTGCTTCGGTGTCTTCACTCCTCGCAGTGACATCTACCCTGGCCTATCAGGCCATCAGTCCCTTGGCTTTCTCCTTGAAGGCAGGAATAATCTTCTTCCAGTCGCCAACGACCCCGTAGGCGGCTTCCTTGAAGATGTTCGCCTCCGGGTCCCGGTTAATAGCGACAATATTCTTCGAGCCGCTGCAACCGGCGAGGTGCTGGCTGGAGCCTGAAATTGCCACGGCTATATACAGGTCAGGGGAGACAATTTTACCGGTAAGCCCCACCTGTATCGTGTCCGGCACCCATCCGTTGTCGCACGGAGGCCGGCTGGCACCCATCGCCCCCTTGAGCATCCTGGCAAGCTCCTGCAGTTCCTGGAAACCTTCCGGCCCACCGATACCCCGGCCACCAGAGACAACTATGTTGGCGTCCTCCAGCTTAATACCCGCGACCTCCTCAAGGACAGTATCCTTGAGAGTGGTCCTGATTGCCGATTCTTCCAGCCCGGCATCAATACTGACGACCTCCCCCTTGCGGGCGTCATCCCGTGCCAGGGGTTCCCCCGCCTTGACCCGGAGGGTAGCCATCTGCGGCATGGACTCGGTGGTGAAGATTGCCCGGGCGTTCCCGCCATAGACCGGTTTTGTCATCAGTAGCTGTTTTGAGTCAGCATCTATCGCCAGCTCAATACAATCCGTGGAGACCGATGTCTCCAGCCTGAATGCCGCGCGTGGCGCCAGGTCCCGTCCCACTGAATTCTGCCCCATCAGAAGGACTTTGGGCATTACTTCTTTGGCTACCTTCTCCACAACCGGGACATAGGAATCCGTCCGGTAGTCCTTGAGAGCCGCGTCTTCGACCACGTAGACTTTATCGGCGCCGAAGGCGATTGCCTCCTGGGCAATTCCACTCACCTCACTGCCGACCAGAAGAGCACCAAGCTCCTCCCCCAGGTCATCGGCCAGCTTCCTGCCGGCACCCAGAAGCTCGGTGGCCATCGCTGCCAGCTTGCCGTCAGCAACCTCGGCCAGAATCAATACACCTTTATTATCAGCCATCTGAATATCCTCCTTTGTACAAACCGTGATAGCAAACCTCAAGGGCTACTACAGCAGCTTGACCTCCGAGAGTTTCGCTGCCAGATTGGCACCGGCATCCGCTTCGTCCTCTCCTTCGATAATCTCGCAGGCACCCTCACGGACCGGCTGGAATAGCCGGAGCATCTTGACCCGACGTCCCGCAGCACCAATCTGAGCAGTGTCAATCTCCAGGTCAGCCGGGGCCCAGATAATCGGTTCCTTCCTCTTTGCCGACATGATGCCCTTGATAGTGGCATAGCGGGGTTCGCCAAGCTCGTTGCTGACGGTAATCAGAGCGGGCAGCCCGACTTCAATGACCTCGTAGCCGTCCGGGATTACGCGTTCTACGGTTGCCTTGCTGTTGCTGATGTCGACCTTCTTCGCCAGGGTAACGCTGGGCAGGCCGAGAATCTCAGCGATGCCGGAGCCCACCTGTCCGCTGTCCCAGTCAGCCGCCTGCCGACCGCAGAAGATAACGTCAAACTCGCCTACCTTCTTGATGGCTGCGGCAAGGGCGGCAGCGGTCGACCAGCTATCACCGCCGTCGAACGCGGGGTCCTCCAGCAGGATAAGCTCATCAGCCCCCATGGAGAGTGGTTTCTTGACCACATCCCGCAGTAGTCCGGTACCCAGGCTTATGACCGTTATTTTGCCACCCTGGGCATCCTTGATTCTTAGCGCCGCCTCAACCGCCTGCTCGTCAAAGGGACTGATTACCGGCGGTACACCGGCTGGCGGCACTACCGAATTGGTCGCCGCATCAATCTTAAAACTTGCCGGCGGCGCTTCCGGGTCGATTACCTGTTTAACACAGACAATCATATTCATGGTGCACGATTCCTCCTTCTGTGCATCGTTGGCTCACCTTTAATAAACCCTTACCCAATTGACAACTTTATCATCAAACGGAAACCAGCGTCAAGCAGAGGCGAGACAGGCCAAGCCTGTTTTTACCTACTTCCGGCCCACAACCACCAGCCTCCGCGCGGTATGGTCATAAGGGCCGCCGTCAAGGCCCGTTTCTGGCCAACTTCTAAATTACGCCCTCTTCCTCAAGCCTTGTAAGGTCTTCCTTACTGTACCCGAGAAGGCCGCAGTATATCTCCTTGTTGTGCTCTCCCACGGCGGGGAAAGACCGGTCTATGCTGGTGGGTGTGCCGGACATCCGTATCGGAAGGCCCGTCACCGGCATCTCGCCGCTGCCATCGGGATAGGGGACCTTTGCCAGCATTTGGCGCGCCTGCACCTGGGGGTCACCGGCCACCTCGGTCTGCTCGTAGCAGATGCCGCATGGAATGGGTATCTTCTCCGCAGCGGCAATCACCTCTTCGGCGGTCTGCGAGGCCACCCACTCCTTAACCACGGGGTCGATGATGTCATGGTGCTCCCAGCGGGCCAGGTCGCTGTCAAAACGGGGGTCTTCCGCCAGGTCTTCCCGCCCGATGGAGCGGCAGAACCGCCGCCAGATAGAGTTCGTGATGATGGCCAGCATTACCCACCGGCCGTCCTTCGTCCGGTAGAGGTCACTCGGTCCGGTCCACGGACTGCGGTTACCGGTCTGCTCACGACGTTTCCCACCGGTCTCCCATTCTCCAATCGTGGGGGCCATATAGGTAACAGCCGTCTGGAGCAGGGCGGTATCTATCATCTGTCCCTCACCTGTCTTATCACGATGGTACAGTGCCGAGACCACGCCGACAGCGGTCAGGCAGGCAGTCAGGTAGTCCACGTGTGGCGTCTGTTCCTTGGTCGGCGGTCCGGGAAAGCCGCTTACGGCCATTGCTCCGGACATCGCCTTGGCAACCTGGTCGAAGCCGATACTGTGGCTGTAGGGACCATCGGGGCCGAAGGCGGATACATGAGCAAAGATTATGTCCGACCTGATAGCCTTCAGCTTTTCGTAGGTAATGCCAATTGCCTTGGCTGCCTCCGGGCTGAAGTTTTCGATAACCACGTCGGAGCACTTTATCAGTTCGCCGAGGATTTTCCGGGCGCGTTCGTTCCTTTCGAAGTCGAGGGAGATGCCTTTCTTGTTGCGGTTCTGGTTGGTAAAACCGTAGCTGTAACCGACCGGCGCAAGCAACCCGAGGTACCTGTCCTGCCCACCGCCGGGTCTTTCTATCCGAATGACCTCGGCACCGAGGTCGGCAAGAAGCATGCCGCAGAAAGGGCAGGCGATAAACCGTCCCAGGTCAAGCACTCTTACTCCATCCAGTGGTCCCGCCATTCCGAGAACCCCCTTTTTATCCCTGTCAGGGGAGCATTACGCTGACAACACGGTCGATACCGCTCAAGTCGGGCGTCACTTCTACCTCGGCCGGTGGGAAAAGACCGCGTAAGAAGGCACTCACCGCCCTGGCCTGACCTTCGCCAACTTCCAGCAGGAGATAACCCCCAGAGCCGGGCACGGCCTGAGCCTGGATACACAACCGCCGTATCTTGTCCAGACCATCGGTACCCCCGTCCAGTGCCAGCCGGGGTTCCCGGCTCACCGGACCGCTGCGGGGCAGGTCCGACTCCCTGACATAGGGCAGATTGGCCACCACCATCTCAACCGGTTCCGGCAATGTATCCAGCAGGTCGCCTCTCAGGAGATGCACCCTGTCAGACACACCATGCTTCCGGGAGTTGGTCCGGGCAACCTCCAGGGCGGAGGCGGAGATATCGTTAGCATAGACCGTCGCATGCGGCAGCTCCAGCGCCAGGCTGATGGCAACTGCACCGCAGCCGGTGCCGACCTCGGCTATAACGAAAAGACGGTGCTTACGTGCAATTTCCAGGGCCTTCTCTACCAGCAACTCGGTCTCCGGTCTGGGGACAAGTACGGAAGCATCAACGAGAAAATCACGTCCGTAGAACTCGCGGTGTCCGAGGATGTAGGCGGTTGGTTCATCATCAAGACGACGGGCCAAGCGGTCTCTGAAGGCATTCTGCTGCTCGGTGCTCAACTCGTCGTCAAGTGCCAGGTACAGTCCCACCCGGTCCTTTTTCAGGGTATCGCGGAGCAGTACCTCCGCCTCCAGGGGAGCGTCCTCGATGTTACTATCGGCCAGCACCTTCCGGGCGTCATCCAGGACTTCCTTCACATTCACGCCAGTTGTTCCTGCATCTGTTTTGTCCGGTCACTGGTGGTCAGGGAATCAATAAGCTGGTCCAGGTCCCCCTCCATAATACGGGTGAGATTGTGAAGGTTGAGGTTAATACGGTGGTCCGAAATCCGGTCCTGCGGAAAGTTGTAGGTCCGTATCTTCTCGGAGCGGTCGCCGGTACCTACCTGGGAACGACGCTTCGAGGTCACCTCCGCCTCCTGTCGACTGCGTTCCATATCCAGCAGCCGGGCGCGGAGTACTGCCATGGCCTTGTTCTTATTCCTGAGCTGCGAGCGTTCGTCCTGGCAGGTCACTACCATACCGGTCGGCAGGTGCGTAATCCGCACCGCGGTAGCCACCTTGTTGACATTTTGCCCGCCGGCACCACCGCTGTGAAAGATGTCAATCCTAAGGTCGTCAGGGTTGACTTCGACATCCACTTCTTCGGCCTCGGGCAGGACAGCTACGGTGGCCGTGGACGTGTGAATCCTGCCGGAAGATTCTGTGACCGGCACCCGCTGCACCCGGTGGACGCCCCGCTCGTACTTGAGTCGACTGAAAACACCCTTGCCCCTTACCTCCAGGATAACCTCCTTGAAGCCGCCGACGCCACTCTCATTGGCGTTGATGACTTCCACGTTCCATCTCTTGGCCTGGGCATATCGGGTATACATGCGGAACAGGTCAGCGGCAAAGAGCCCTGCTTCGTCGCCACCGGCCCCAGCCCGGATTTCCATGATGATATTCTTCTCATCGCTGGGGTCTCCGGGCACCAGGGCAACCTTGAGCACCTCCTGCAGCTTCTCCAGATGTGATTCCAGACCCTCTATCTCCTGTCTGACCAGGGACGCCATCTCCTCGTCCTTCTCCTCGGACAGCATTCCCCTGGTCACTTCCAGGGAGCGCGCTGCTGCCCTGCACTCACGATAGAGGGTCACCACTTCCTCAAGACCGGCCTTCTCCCGTGCCAGCCTCCGTAGCTTCTTGATGTCGGAAACGAGCTCCGGGTCAGCCATCTGCCGGTCAAGCTCTTCGTAACG
Source organism: Dehalococcoidales bacterium (assembly GCA_016783135.1). Classification (GTDB taxonomy): domain Bacteria; phylum Chloroflexota; class Dehalococcoidia; order Dehalococcoidales; family Fen-1064; genus DUES01. The sequence goes on from JADHXC010000006.1 coordinate 39,184, forward strand.
GTTTTCTGTTTCTGCCAGTCTATCCCACATAACAAACCACCCACCGAATTATACCACAGGCATGGGGTTCTCATCTCCACCGTGGCGTAGCTTCTGTTGTTGAGGAAACCCTCCCCCTCGTTCCCCCTCCCTTTGATAAGGGAGGGGGGAGAAAAGGTAAGAGAGGCTACGCCTCTTCTGAGGGGCGCCCCCTCACCGTTTTGGGAAATCCAAAGGGGAGTCCCCCTTGGAATCGGATTTCTGTGTCGTCATTCTGACGAAGGACTCCTCAGAATGACATAGGCGGGGAACGCTCCACAGGGAACCGTACTTGCCTCAATTGCGGCACAGCTACTCCAGCAACGTCAGCACTTCCGTCAGTGACGACACCCTGGGGCCATCCCACTCCTCCTCGTTGATACGGGCCGCATCCGGCGTGTCCTCGTAGGGCACACGGATGAGAACAGGATGCATGCCAACACCTGCCGCACCCGTCAGCTCGTGGTTGCTACCATCACCGATATAGAGGCACTCTTCCGGCCTGACGGCAAGCTGCTCCGTTGCCAGCAGGTAGATGCGTGGGTCGGGCTTCTTCATGCCTACCGAAGAGGAGAACACGGTCACGTCAAACAGCGAGGCAAAGGCCGTGTCTTTCCAGACGATGGGAGTCTCGCTGGAGCAGTCGCTGATAAGGCCCGTCCTGTAGCCAGCCGATTTCAGGTGGGAAAGGACCTCTACCGCATCGGGGCGCGGTACGATGGCGCGCCGCGTGTAGTCGGACCTGAGCCGGGCCGCCTGCTTCCTCTGTGGTTCCTCCGGACTCAGCCGCAGTTCCCGGCAAACGTGTTCTATACTGCCGTCCGGGCTGCTTATAATGCCCAGAGTACGCCGCTCGTCGGTGTCGAACCACAACCGGATGAAACCATCCCGTGGCACGCCGAGCGCAGAAGCCATCTCTACAAGCACGCTCTCGTATTCGCGCCGCGAGAAGTTGTCCACCAGTGTCCCGAAAAGGTCGAAGATTACGGCCCTGTATTTCATTCAGTCAACCCTCTGATGAATGCTCATCGAGCCACGCCTTCGCAATCTCCCCTCCCCTGTTCAGCACCTTCGCACCGGCAACGATAGATGCACGCCCGGCATCACTATCTGTGTACCCCGAAAGGTAGTACTCCCAGGCGTGCAGGTAGTAATCCGCATAGTCCTGCGCCAGGGTTTTTTCGCCCATTTTTCTCAGGAGGGACACCGCTTCGGTACGGTTGATACTCCAGGCTTCTTCCGTAGGCAGTCCCAGGATATGGAGCACACGCGGTCCGGTCGGGGAGACGCGCCATGACATCAACCTCAGGGTCTGCCAGATGTATATAGCGGGCCTGTCCACAGCATGACCCGGTAGCCGTTTCTTAAGGAACTCCTCCTCCTCGAGCAGTCTCCTGGCGTCCGTACTCCTTATCCTGTCCGGGTTGCCGTAGTCCGGGGCGGGGGCTTCCTTCCCGTGAAGCACGGACACAGTGCTCCGGGGCGAAGGCACGTAGCCCTCATTGAGAAGAAGCCGGTTGAGTATGAGAAGCTGTGGCCTGGGTACGTGCAGCGGCTCAGGCACTTTCGAGAAGTACCGCTCCTCAACCCTCGACTGGATGTGCACCGCCTGGTCGACCGACCCCAGGTGTTTCTCGATTGACGAATCGTCAGAGAAAAGGATGTGGATATCCACGTCGCTCAACTCCGGGACGTAGTCGAGTGGTGAGTCCCACTCCTTCAACACCGAGCCCTTGCAGTAGATGCCTAATATTTCGGAGTCCGGAATCTCCTCAAGGAGTACCTCAGTGAAGGCCTCAGCCATGCAGAAGGCTTCGGTTTTCAGGGCTTGCGGGTCATGGTAGTGGCTGCTCCACGATGTTGTCATTCCACAGTCGCCCCCGGCTCACAACGACTTCCCGTCTCAAGCCTGCTGCCCGCTGCCACGATAACATGGTCACCCAGCACCGAGTTGTCGATGCTGCTGCCGGATTCGAGACGACAGTTATTGGCCACCGCCGAGTTCCTCACAACCACTTTTTCTCCCAGCGACACCTGCCACCACAGCACAGAGTCCTCGACTACGCTGCCCTCGCCAATAGTGCAGCCGTCCCCGACAACTACCGGCCCGACTAGCCTCGCCCGCGGCCCGACTGAGCAATCGTCGCCGATTATCGCCGGCCCCCTTATCTGTGCGGTGGGATGGATAGTGCACCGCTCACCGGTGCGCACTTCCTCCGACGATGCCAGCGAGTGCCAGGTACTCCTGCCGCCAAGCAGGTCCCGGTGAAGCTGAAGATACTTCTCCGGAGTGCCCATGTCCATCCAGTACCCGGACGATGGATAGGCATACACCGGCTCACCGCCGTCCACCAGCAGCGGGAAGGTCTCCCGCTCGATGCTGACCTGTTGTTCCGGTGGTATCCGGGCCAGCACCTCCGGCTCAAGGACATAGGTGCCGGCGTTTATCATGTTTGTGGTTACCTGGCTCCAGTCCGGCTTCTCCAGGAAGCGCATAACCCTGCCACGGACGTCGGTCTCAATCAGCCCGTAAGCAGTGGGGTCTTCCACCGGAGTCAGGGCAATCGTCGCCACCGCACCACGCTGTCGGTGAAGGTCCACCATGGCAGTGATGTCCAGGTCCGTGAAGATGTCTCCGTTGAGCACCAGGAAGGCGTCGTCCAGGTACCTCTCAACATTCTTGATAGCTCCGGCGGTACCCCGCGGGCTGTCCTCAATCACGTAGGTGACCCTTACCCCGAACCGGCTGCCGTCGCCGAGATAGTCTTCAATCGGCCCGGCGAGGTAGTGCTGCGCCAGGATAATGTCACTCACCCGGTGCCGGTGCAGATGGCGGAAAACGTGCTCCAGAAAGGGCGTATTGAGGATGGGGACCATCGCCTTGGGCGTATTGGTGGTTAGAGGACGGAGGCGGGTCGCCTGACCGCCCACCAGAATGACTGCCTTCATGGCACTCTCCGACCGTTGGTATCGTTCGCGTTGTTACCTGGATTCTACCATAAAAGGATACTGAGGGTCGTGACAGGATGGTGGACCATGTCCAAGAGTCGAATCTACCCACCGGTGCCCCGCCTCAGCGTAAGCGCCGCCAGGATTGACGTCGCCACGGCAAAGCCGGCGAGCACCAGCATCTCCAAAGCAACATCCGCCAGGCTCTTTCCTAAGAGCATTATATCTCGCAGTCCGTCCACACCATACTTCAACGGGAGGAACCTGGCCAGCCACTGGAGGTACTCCGGCATCTGCTCCACCGGCCAGATAACACCGCAGAGGAATATCTGGGGAAACAGAATCAGGGGAATGAACTGGACCATCTGGAACTCATTCCGGGCGAATGTGGAAATGAAGATACCCAGATTTACTGCACCGGCTATGACCACAACCTGGAAGACGAATATCTGCCACAGGTCACCCGAATAGTGCACATCAAGTACGTAGATGGTGAAGAGTACTATAATCAATGTCTGGGTGAGAGCGAAGAGAAAGAAGCCAAAGAGGTACCCCAGCACGATATCCAGACGCGACACGGGGGAAGCCATCAGCCGCTCCATGGTCCCCTGGGAGCGCTCCCGCAGGAAGCTGATGCCGGTGAGCAGGAAGCTGAAGAACAGGGCCAGTGTCGCCAGCAGCGCCGGGGCGATATAGTCCAGCACCTGCCCCTCGGGGAAGCTCAGGCCGATGAGCGTCATCACCACCAGGGGTACGGCAATAATCAATACAATCGTCCGCCGGTCCCTGATGAGCTGGCGGATGATTCTGGCGGCGATGGTGAATGCCAGACTAGGCACTGTTTTCCTCCCGACTCCGAGCAAAGAACAGGAACGCGTCCTCCAGGGTATCCCGGTCGGCGCCACGTCTGAGCTCATCAGGTGTGCCCTGGGCGATTACCTTACCATCACGGATGAAGGCGAGACGGTCACAGTGGGCAGCATCGTCCATGGTGTGGCTGGAGATGATGATTGTTACACCACGTCGGTTCAATTCGGCGAAGTGCTCCCAGAAGGTGGCCCTCAGTTCCGGGTCCAGCCCCACGGTGGGCTCGTCAAGGAAGAGCAGGGGCGGGTTGTGCACTATCGCACAGGCCAGGCTGACCCTCTGTCTCATGCCGCCGCTCAGTTTCACCACGGCATCATTACGGCGCGGCCACAGGTCGATGAGCCGAATAGCCTCTTCAACTCGTCGTGCCCGCTCGATGCGGCTGGTCATCCGGAAAATCCTGGCAAAGAAGTCCACATTCTGGCGGACAGATAGCTCGGAATAGAGGGAGTGCAACTGCGGCATGTAGCCCATGAGGTGGGCCGTTCTCCGCGAGGGTTTCTCGCCCAGTACCAGGATATTGCCTCGTTTTACCTTTATTAGCCCGACCAGCACCCGGATAAGCGTGGTCTTACCGGCACCGTTCGGCCCGAGCAGCCCGAAACTGATACCGGTCGGCACCTCCAGCGACAGGCCATCAAGCGCCTTTACGCTACCGTAGTTGAAGGACGCCTCCTTTACCTCAACGGACGGCCGGTCAGAGTTATTTTTCGCCATGGTCACTGTACATGATAGCAGAGTCGTGGTTAGTAGACTAATCAGGGGCATTTCCGCTAGAATTCGGGTGTCTGGCCGCAGCAGAACCAGACAACGCAGACTATTATGAGACAACGAATAGCTAACCTGATGTCCAGAGTCCTTAATCCCTTCGTGGTCAGCCTGACCGCCATCCTGCTACTCTCCTATAAATCTACTTCTACCGTACCTGATGCCCTGAAGTGGTCGGGCGTCATGGCAGCAGTCAGTGTGCTGCCGGTCTTCTTGATGGTTCTCAACCAGACGCGGAACGGCAAGCTCGACGGTATCCTCAATGCGACCCGCCGGCAGAGGAGTGGCATCTACCTGCTTTCGATTGCCTGCGCCGCTGTGGGGTATGTCATTCTCTTCTGGTGGCAGGCTCCGGCACTTCTTCAGGTTGCGTTTATCGGGGGATTCTCCAGCGCAGTCGTCTTCGCTGTGATAAATCTCAGGTGGAAAATCAGCCTGCACACCGGCTTCGTCAGTGCACTGACGGTAGTGCTGGTGATGCTTTACGGTTGGGTAGCTACCGCAGCGGCAGCCCTTGTCCTGCTGACGGCGTGGTCAAGGATTGAGCTAAGACACCATTCGATTAAAGAGGTAACCGCCGGAGCCCTGCTCGGGGGGCTGATTGTGATTACCGTCTTCAAGGTCTCCGGCCTTTATTAGGCGCAGCGTCGGTCCTATGCGGTCGTACCTGCTTGTCGCCTGATGATGTCCAGCACCTGGCCGGCATTCTTCGTGGAGAAGACGAACTCACGGAACCTGCCCGCCCTAAGGCTAAGAAGAACGCCCGGATAACCGACGACATTGTAGACAAGCCGCCATCCACCCTTGACCCTTGCCATGCGTATTCCCCAACCCGCGTAGGCGAACGCCGGAGACTCGTCCCGAGAACAGTCCTCGATATTACCCCAGAGCATCGTCCGCTTCAACATACCAAAAGCGACCGTTATCGACTGCGAGGTTAGCCTGATGGTCAGCTTCCGAAAATTCGTCACGAAGACACTCATAGCGGACAGGAAGACGAACATGACTATGTAGAAACAGTCCGGGGCCGGACGGCTACCGAGTGGACCGCCGGTAAGCTGCAGCACCAGCATGACCAGCATCAGCACTGCGAAAGCAGTAATTATGCCCGCCGCTATCAGGCCAAGCGGGAACGGTATCGTCTCTTCGTAGACAGCATCAGATGACACTCCGTGTATGCCTCCTGCCGTGATTTTCAGGTAATAGTGCCCTTGCGCGGGAAGTCCGGGTAGAACTGGACGTAATCGCCACCTCACGCATAAGGACTGACTCCCGATAAAACCAACGACAGTGAGCCCTGAAGGCCCACTGTCGGGTCATGGACATATCGCCAGTCTCAACAGTCCCCCACATCCTTCCGGCCTGTCGGGTGTCGATAGCGCTAATGTCCTTATGATTCCCGTCCTTATGCAGGGGGAGGGTGGACTGTGCTGGCTATACGGCGACGACTTCTTTGAGTTCGGGTATCTGTTCCCGCAACACGCGCTCGATGCCGTTCCTCAGGGTCATGCTGGCCATCGGACAGCCGTCGCAGGCACCGGTCAGCTTCAGACTGACGATACCATCTTCGACATCCACCAGCACGACATCGCCGCCATCAGCCTGCAGGCTCGGTCGTATCTGCTCCAGAATAGTTTCTACCTTTTCTCGCATTTGTTACCTCCTCGTTGTCAAGATATGCCGGATATAAATTAGCTCCCCGGGTAGTCCTGCCGTTGCAGGAGAACCCTCAACCTGGTAGTATAGCCAACGGCCGGGTGCAGACTTGCATGGATAATCACGTGTATCGTAGAATAGGGTTAGTCTGCCGTTCAAGTATTATTTTACCAGATAATCCTCAGTAGCTCAATTGGTAGAGCATGCGGCTGTTAACCGCAGGGTTCGTGGTTCGAGTCCACGCTGAGGAGCCACAGCCTCAACCGCCTCATACCGGAAGAGCGCATCACCGTGCCGTCTGGCTGCCGAGCCAGGATTCGAACCTGGGCTAGAGGATCCAAAGTCCCCTGTGCTACCACTACACAACTCGGCATTTCTGTTCCGGAAGAGTGGCCGACGGCTGGTGCCGAAGGTCGGGCTCGAACCGACACGGAGGTTTCCCTCCAACAGTTTTTGAGACTGCCGCGTCTGCCTATTCCGCCACTTCGGCTGGAGCGGAAGACGAGATTCGAACTCGCGACCTTCTCCTTGGCAAGGAGACGTTCTAGCCACTGAACTACTTCCGCACATAGATTTGGTGCCGAGGCCCAGAATCGAACTGGGGACACCTGCGTTTTCAGCGCAGTGCTCTACCGACTGAGCTACCTCGGCAACAATGGTTATTGTAGCTTCTGTCCGCCGCAGGTGTCAAGAAAAAGTGCGACCCCGTAGTGGGGATTGACGACCAGGTGTCATGGATATACTATTAGTGGCAAAGCAATGAGAGACTGGATGCCTCATGGTGAGTTGATATGAGAAATCCCGGCCCAGATAAGCACTGGCAGGAGGAGTACTATGTTGACCGGAGCACATTTTCTTCTCACATATACCTGTTCTTTCGAATGTGACCACTGCTTCATATATTGCAGTCCGCAGGCAAAGGGGACTTTCACTCTTGACCAGATAAAGATGGTGATTGAGGAGTTTGTCAAGCTCGGAACAATAAAGCGGGTGTACTTCGAGGGTGGCGAACCATTTCTATTCTATCCGCTGATGGTTGAGGGCATCAGACTTGTTCGTGACAAGGGCTTCGAAGCAGGAATAGTAACAAACTCATACTGGGCAACAACAGATGAGGATGCCGAACTCTGGCTCAGGCCCCTGTGCAAATTGGGGATTTCCGACCTCAGTATAAGTGACGATTCATTTCATTCCGGTGATGACGAGGACAACCGGGCCAGGCATGCCCTAGCCGCAGCGGAAAGACTGGGCATGCCCTCTGGTAGTATCTCCATTGAGAGACCCAGAGCTGAAATGAGCCAGGACAAGGAGCAGGTCCAAGGCGAGCCTGTGGTCGGCGGCAGTACCATGTTCAGGGGCAGGGCGGTTGAGAAGCTGTCAGAAGGCCTTCCGACAAGATTCTGGCAGGAATTCACAGAATGCCCCTATGAAGACCTGAGAGAGCCGAAGAGAGTCCACCTTGACCCGTATGGCAATGTTCATCTGTGCCAGGGGCTATGCGCAGGCAACATGTGGCAGACTCCTCTTTCCGAGCTTGTAAAGACGTATGACTGTGATACACATCCAATCTGCAGACCATTAGTGGAAGGTGGCCCTGCCCTTCTGGCTACAGAATATGGGGTCAGGCATGATGATAGATACCTGGATGCCTGCCATCTCTGCTACACGCTACGATTAGCACTACTGGACAGGTTTCCGGAGTATCTTGCCCCAAGGCAGGTCTACGGTCTATGAACTGTCGAGTATATGCGACCCCATAACTAACGGGCCGTGTATCCCTGACTTGAGGCATTTCCATACAGATACAATCTAATAAGGTTCCTTTGTCGTGACGCGTACCCGGTTGACACCTTTCCCTGATTATGCTTAAGCGAGTAGTTCCCGCATACCCTCTCCCTGCTTTCGGCACCACTGGAAAATGGTCCCTGTATCCCAGCCGATGCAGAAGTGACGGATTCCCATTTCAACGAAAGGTTTTGCCTGTTCAAAGCTGCTTATCTCTACCCTGGGAACTACACCTTTTTTCAGCGCCATTTCTATCATGTCCTGGTGCGCTTTTTGCACTTCCGGGTCTCGGGCCTGTCCCGGCTTGCCAATGCTTATTGAGTAGTCGGCAGGGCCAAACTGGACCATATCCACGCCTTTGACAGACAATATCTCTTCCAGATTCTCCATGGCACCCTTTTTCTCAATCATGATGGCAATGACGACCTTGTTCATCCCCCTGGTCCATGCTTCCGCAGTGCTCCCGACTCCGTAACCAGTACTTCGCCGCATACCGTAACCATGGATACCCCCGGCCTCAGGCGTTTCCGACCTGACGAAACGGACACACTCTCTGACATCGTCCGCAGAGCGGCAGTCAGTAAAGAGCACGTTCTGAATACCGGAATCGATTGCCCTGGCGGCAATAAATCCTCTCGTCTGCTCCTCCACCTTCATCATTGCGGACATATTGGGGAAGAGCTCAATAGCCCGACCAAAGTTATCCATTATCTCCAGACTGAAAGAAGAATATTCGCCAACATATTCAACATAATCAAAGGCACCGGAATAGCCAATTACTTCCACAATCCCCGGCCAGGTAGATAAAACATGGGTACCCAGGGTTGGTTTTCCCTCATTTAAGAGTTCTCTGAGCTTGTTATTCTTCATTTCTACCTTCCTTTTCCTCTTTACCTGCGAGTAAACAACGCCTTTACTTCCTCTAAAAAGCCTCTGGTATTTCCGGGATAATTTAACGAGATAACATTGCTAATACGTCTTCAGCACTCTTTAGAGCACCTACTCTTTTCATACTCTCTGCCTCGTTTTTGGCAAGTTCCGTTACATTTTTATAGACATCTACCAGCCTATCTGCCGGGAACTTACAGGCGCCATTCTCATCCATGTGAATTATCTCGCCAGGGGCAACATCCATCCCGGCAACTGAAACCGGTACATTTACAGCGTGGATTGCCATATCCCCGTGCCCCGGGGTGACACCACTCATGATGTACTGGAATTTCATTGGGCGTATTTCGTCAACATCTCTTGATGGTCCGTTGGTAATAACACCCACCGCTCCGCAGGCTTTGAACATTGTCGTCATATTCCCCCCACACAGTCCTACTTTAGGCAGTATTTCCGGAGGGAAGTCTTGCCTGATTACGATGATTGACGGTTTCCTGGATTTTGCTAAAGCTTCCACCAAATCTTTCATTGTTAATCCTTTGTAATTCGGGTCAGGCAGCGAATACACCACGGTTACTGCATAACCTACCCTTGCACCCAGCTCGGGATATATACAATGGACCGACTGGTCAGTATACCACTTTTGCTTCCACGGTTCGTAAAGACCGAGACAAAGGGGATTACTCGGATAGGTAGCTACAACATTTGTAATCGAAGGTGTATCGAATCCTTTTAACTTTTCCAGCATCTCTTGTTCTGACAATTCCGGCATCTTAGTCCTCCTTTACCAGACTCACTTTAGGCTTAACGGTCTTGTTTACCACATTCCTGGGCCATCGTCCGCTGAGAACCCTGGCTGCCTCCTGTCCCACACTTGTCCTCAGCCGCTTGAAAGCAGCATCGGAATAAGAAGCTGAGTGGGGAGTGACCACGACATTGTCCATCTTAAGCAGAGGATTATCCGGGTCAGCAGGCTCTTTCTCGAAGACATCCAGCCCGGCGCCAGCAATCCACTTTTCCTGAAGAGCCTTGATAAGAGCCGGCTCATCGACTACTGGACCTCTCGCCGTATTGATAAGATAGGCACTTGGCTTCATCTGTTTTAATTCCTTTTCCCCAATAAGGTGCCGGGTTTCCTCGTTCAGGAAGGTGTGAAGAGAGACAAAATCAGACTCCTTGAGCAGCTCAGACAGATTCACCAGAGTTATCCCAGATTCCTCAGCTACAGATTTATCCACATAAGGGTCGTAGCCTAATATCCTCAGGCCAAAGCACTGTGCCTTCCTGGCTGTCATTCGCCCAATGTTACCACAACCTACCAGCCCCAGAGTCTGCCCATAAACCTGCACCATTGGTCTCATCGCTCGTGTGCTTGCCCCCCAGCTATCCTGCTTGACAGCGTTATTCAGTATAACCAGCTTCTTGGCACAGGCAAGGAGCAGAATGATGGCATGATTGGAGACCTCCTCCCAGCAGAAATCCGGGATATTGACCACGAGGATGCCGTTATCAGTAGCGGCATCAACATCAACAGTATCATAACCGATACCATAGCGGACGATTGCCCTGCATTTTGGCAATCCTTCCATAACCCGGCGTGTCATCCGGGCACCCCCCGTTAATACGGCATCGGCATCCCTGGCCGCCGAGATTATCTCTTCCTCGGTGGCACAATCAACTCCCGCTAACTCTGCATTCACCCTGGCCAGTTCCTCAGCCTCTTCCTCCATAACGGCACGATTACCCCCCCTGTCCGCCCGCACTACTTTAAATTGCTTTTCCGACAACTTTATCCTCCTTTCAAGCTGGTCCCTGTTTGCTGATTATAGGCCAGTGTGAAGAAAGCGGTCAATGCTAAAGGTGCCTTCCCCTCCAGCCGACAGTCTCAACTTTCGTGCCATAGGTAACTGCCTGTACATATCGAGCAACGGTGAAGCGGAAAATAGAATTGGAAAGCCTGTTTCGCGTTATTGCGATTTGAAGGATGTCATTGATGGGCTGCGGCCTATGTCTTTGTGCTTCGCTGTGGAGAAGCGATGTTCCTCAACCTTTGCGCATAAGTCAATAACTTCTTCCTCAGCCTGATATTCCCGGGAGTAACCTCTACCAGTTCATCATTATTGATGAAATCAATGGCTTGCTCCAGGCTGAATATAACGGGAGGAGTCAGCTTTACGGCAATGTCGGAAGTAGATGAGCGTATATTGGTCTTCTTCTTTTCCTTGCATACGTTGACGGGTATGTCCTGCAGCCGTGCATGCATTCCCACTATCATACCTTCGTAGACCGGGGTTCCCGGTTCGATGAAGGTGTCGCCTCTCCCCTGAGCGTTATTAAGGCCATAGGTAACAGCAACACCCGGCTCCGATGCCACCAGAACGCTGCCACGAGTCGTGACGATTTGCCCTCGCCATGCTTCGTAACCAAGAAAAATGGTATTCATGATGCTGTCACCGCGGGTAGCGGTAAGAAAAGCACTACGAAAACCAATAAGTCCTTTTGTGGGGATATGAAATTCCAGGCGTACGTTATCATGCCCATCATTGCGCATATCAGTAAGCTGAGCCTGCCGCTTGCTCAGCATCTCGGTTAGAACCCCAACGTATTCACCCTTGGTATCAATAGTAAGAGCCTCCACGGGTTCCACAAGGTTGCCGTCAACTATCTTGGTGATAGCATCTGGTCTGGATACCTCAAATTCATAACCCTCCCGGCGCATGGTCTCAATCAGGATAGCCAGATGCAATTCTCCCCTGCCTTTTACCAGAAAAGTGTCGGGACTACCCGTATCCTGTACGCGGAGACTGAGATTAGTTTCCAGTTCCCTGTGGAGCCGTGCCCGCAAATGGCGGGTTGTACAAAAACGCCCCTCACGGCCGCTGAACGGTGAGGTATTCACCCCGAAGGTCATCTCTATCGTTGGTTCGCCAATCTCTATACGTGGTAAAGCTTCAGGCAGGTCCAAACTGGCAATGGTATCGCCAATGCTGACTTCTTCCAGACCGGTCACAGCCACTATGTCGCCAGCCTCGGCCTCCTCTATCTTCATGCGTTTGAGACCGAGATAGGTAAACACTTCACCGATTTCATAGTGGGTTACCGTGCCATCAGAACGTAAAACGGCTACGAAATCACGAGGAGCGATTCTGCCTCTCCAGATTCTGCCGATGGCTATTCTACCCTTGTGACTGTCATAGTCCAGATTAGAAACCAGCATTTGAAACGGACCGCTCTTAATTTGAGGCGGGGGAACTTTTTCCAGTATGCAATCAAGGAGAGGAAAGATATCCTTGCCTTTCATCCCCGGTTCGCTTACAGCGATACCTTCCCTGGCACTGGCATACAATAATTGGAAGTCCAGCTGGTCAACACTGGTAGCTAATTCCAGAAACAGGTCCTGGGTGAGCCGGATTACGTCCGCTATCCGTGAATTGTCCCGGTCTATTTTATTGATAACGACGATGGATTTCAGACCCTTTGCCATAGCCTGGCGTAGTACGAACCTGGTCTGGGGCATGGGACCTTCCACAGAGTCCACCAGAAGTAAACAACCGTCAGCCATACTGATGACGCGCTCTACCTCTCCACTGAAATCGACATGCCCCGGCGTATCGATGATATTGATTTTGACGCCTTTATAGAGCACGGCTGTATTCTTGGACATAATAGTAATCCCTTTTTCACGCTCGAGGGCATTACTGTCCATTATCAGCTCGCCGACTACCTGGTTATTCCGGAATACATTGCTCTGCTTGAGCATAGCGTCTACCAGGGTAGTCTTCCCATGGTCTACATGGGCGATAATAGCGATATTTCTTATATCGTGGCGATAATTCATAGCCTTGTTCAGGTGACAGTTATTTTTACACGCCCATTTCGTACTGCGCGCCGTCCTGATTGGTGCGGAGAGCGGATGTTTCCGTTATCCAACGGAGGCTTTGCGTAATCAAAGCCTTGCAGCGTGCGGCGCTCCAGCGGTTTTTTGAGAACCCGCTCCAGATCATGCACCATAGCCGTATCCGCACCCGTGACGAATGTCAATGCATCCCCCTTCTTGTCGACTCTCCCGGTACGGCCGATGCGATGCGTGTAGGCATCCGTGCTCTCAGGCATATCGTAGTTGATGACGTGTGAGATACGCAGAACGTCAATGCCCCGAGCGGCGATATCAGTCGCCACCAGGATCTTGTGCGAGCCGGCACGGAAGCCATCTAGTGCTGCCTGGCGTCTGCCCTGGGACAGATTGCCCTGCAGTGAGGTCGCTCCGAACCCCGCTCTCTTCATATGCTGTGCGACTCGTTCGGCACGGTGCTTGGTACGCGTGAAGACAAGTACGGACTCTGTCTTGATCTGCTGCAAAAGCTCCACCAGTAGCGCAGTCTTGAGATGCTGCTTTACCGGGTACAACGCGTGGGATACCGTAAGCGCCGGTACTGTACGGCCGATCTGGACCGTAACCGGGTCATGCAGGATTTCCTGCACCAGGCGCCTGATATCATTCGGCATGGTAGCCGAGAACATGAGTGTCTGCCGCCGGTGCAGTATACACTCCAGGATACCGCGGATGCTCGGGAGGAAGCCCATGTCGAACAGCCGGTCCATCTCATCGATTACGAGGACTTCCAGATTCGAAAAATCAATCGTGCCCTTCCAGAGATGGTCAAGCAGACGACCCGGGCACCCGACTACTATGTCGATGCCACCGCGCAGCCTCCGAAGCTGCTGGTCCATGCTCACGCCGCCGTAGATGGCGGTGCTCTCCAGATTGGTATATTGTCCCAGCTCCATAAAAGCCTCGCATGTTTGCTCGGCCAATTCACGTGTGGGTGAGATGATGGCGGCACGAACCGGCCCCCTCTGCCCCTTGATCAGGCGCTGCAATATCGGCAGTGCAAAGGCAGCAGTCTTGCCCGTCCCGGTCTGGGCCAGACCGATAACGTCACGGCCCTGCATTATTGGTGGGATTGATTTAAGCTGGATTGGTGTGGGTGTAACATATCCGAGTCCATGTACACCGGCCATGATGCTCGGATGAAGGTTGAAGGTTTCGAAACTCATTATACTCCTGATTTGAAATGTTATTGACTAATGCTCCTCAAACTTGTGAAAGGCGCTTTGGTCTGCTCCTGACACTCTCGGCGTTTCCCCCTGCTGAAACGGGTGGGTCGCCCTGCACCGGTCCACGGCAAGTACGTCCGCAACAGCTATCACGACTATGGGGAATGGGTGCATCACTTTCTGGTGAAGATAGCGGGTAGCCTAATATCCCCGCTGTCTTCCTCCTCCGGACCTGCCACCTCTGCCGCCGGAAAAGCCACCACCCCTCCTATCGTCGTAGGACCCACCGCCTCTGCTGTCGGTGCGCGGTCGGGCTTCGTTGACCACGATTGTGCGGTCGTCTAGCGCTTTCCCGTTAAGGCCAGTGATGGCAGCCTCAGCCTCAGACTTTGATGCCATCTCAACGAAACCGAACCCCTTGGGTCGTCCGCTGATTCTGTCTGTCAGGATGCTGACAGACGTAACCTCTCCATAGGGCAGGAATTCCTGCCGTAATCGCTCTTCGGTCACATCATAGGATAGATTGCCTACATAGATTCTCATAATTATACTCCCTTGCCGAATCCCTGAGTGCTTACCATACGTTTATGGCTTCTTGCGAGCCGTGAATTGCGGGTCAGTACCTGGTGTGCCTCGGTGTTTCGCTAACTCCGTCTCCGCCGCGCGTTGTTCTTTGCCTTTATCCGGGCGGCATCCCTTTTCGATATGAAATGGCGATGAGCTTTCGCCTCACGCAAGATGCCCCCCATCTGAACCATTTTCTGGAAACGCCGCAACAGGGAATCCTGGGATTCGCCTTCACGTACTCGTACTTCTAATGACATAGCACTCCAAACTGACATGACAAGTTACACAGGCCGCACATCGCCGCCCCGTGTAACTTGCAGATTTCAAACACGCTTATCTGGCTGGCCTGATATTGCGGTAACAGTCGCTGCAGTACACCGGTTTATCACCGCGAGGCTCAAAAGGAACTTCGGTGTCTTTTCCGCACTCGGCACAAGTTACGGGGAACATCTGGCGTGGGGCTCCGTAGCTGCTGTTCCCCGGACGCTCTGACTTCCTTGCCTGTCGACATGCCGGACAGCGCTTGGGGTCGTTTGTGAAGCCTCTGGATTGGAACAGTTCCTGTTCGCCAGCGCTGAAGGTAAAGTCAGCCCCGCAGTCGGAACACTGGATGGACTTGTCCTGAAAAGTCATTGGATGACCTCCTCTCTTTACTATTTCCACAAGAGTTTGGGTCATCCAGTACTTGAAGTGAATCTGAAGGGGATTCCACGAAGCTTGTAATAACCTAAACTTGTACTAACCTTATCAGTATACACCAAGAGCCGGTTTTCTGCAAATACAATTTCGGGGTCGACTCTGGGTTGCTGCCAGGCCGGATACAAGCCGCAGTCGACACTCAAGGACTGACCGGTAATAGTCCTGGCATCCTCCGAAGCCAGAAAGACAACGGCATGACCGATGTCCTCGGGTGTGATTTCCTTTTTCAGGAGCGCCGGCGTGTTGGGGACAACAAACTTCTGCCAATACTCCCTTGTCGTCATTCCCCTGGCATCGGGGTTGCGCTCGATAGCTCGTTGTACTCCCCTCCGACATTCCGGTATGGACTCCACCCGGACAGACGCAGTTGGCATTAATGTTATGCTTGCCCAGTTCGGTAGCCAGTGTCCTGGTGGTGTAAATCATGCCGGCCACCGATGATATGTTTACTATAATTACCACCCTCTTGCTCCACAAGATGGGGCACCACTGCCAGGCACATCAAGGCCATGCTCTTCAGATTGTACTCATAGTCATCATCCCACTCCACCTCTTCCTGGTTAGTAAATGCGGCACTGGTCCTGGTATAGAAGGCTTCGGTATGAGCTCCAAAGTTGTTTACCAGTATGTCTATTTTGCCAAAGGCGTCCAGGGTCTCCCGGACCACTCGGGCCACCTGGTCGCTCCTGGTGACATCGGCCGCCACGGCCAGTGACTTGCGGCCCAGCGCCTTGACCTCTTCGGCAACCTTACCGGTAGTTTCTTCATGAAGGGCATTGACGACAACATCCGCCCCCTCCTCGGCCAGACAGAGAGCAATCCCGCGACCGATTTCCCCTCCTACTCCCGTGACTATGGCTACTTTGCTTTCCAACTGTATGCTCCTCCCTCACACCGACCAGGATGCCTCATTATTTTTTCACTAATAATGTACCCGTGGCTCCTGATTTTCAATTTCCGCTACGGGGCGGTTCGGCAAACACGTGGTGGATATTGCTTCGTAGAGGGTATGTCATCTTAGCCAAAGGTGAATACGGTCAAACAGATATCGGACACTAGTAGAATGGATAATGGGGAGATATGCTGGTGTCTCTATGAGAGTACTGCCTACGCCTTGAAGCATATGCCTGAGATAAAAACCCGAGGTGGGGAGATAAGAGACCACTAGTAATTGAACGCCCTTGATTATAATGGTACCATGGCAATAGTCAACTCAAACTCAGGTACGCTGGATGATCAGGCAACTTTCTCACAAAGACACGGATGCTACCTACGAGATCATAAACCAGGCAGCCCATGCTTACCGCGGTGTTATTCCAAATGATTGCTATCACGAGCCGTATATGCCGAGCCAAGAACTCCATCGTGAGATGGAGAGCATGGTTTTCTTTGGTTGGGAAGAAGAAGGCCGGTTGGTAGGGGTTATGGGTTTCCAGCCGGTTCAGGGTGTGACACTCATCAGACATGCTTATGTATTACCTGGTTATCAACGGAAAGGTATCGGCGCAAGGCTTCTTACTCATCTAAAGCGGATAACAAAGACCAACTGCTTGCTAGTAGGCACTTGGTCAGACTCCAACTGGGCAATTGATTTCTACCAGAAGCACGGGTTCAAACTCATGCCTGATAAAAACGAGCTTCTAACCAGATATTGGAATATCCCCCAGCGTCAGGTCCAGACTTCGGTAGTTCTAGGCATGGAACTCTAACAATCCGGACAATTGATAATGGACACTTAGCTGCAGGTGAACCCACAGGGAAACAGAAGCATAATAAAAAGCCCTATTGTGTGACGGCTTCCAGTCAGTCATCCCTTGTGGTGAGCCTCTACGCCCCCACAATCTCCGCAGAACTCAGCTCCCTCACGGTTCTCATGTCCTCATCTCGGGCACTGCATGATGAACGTCTCCGCACTCAACAAGTGCCCACAGTCTATAACTGGGAAATGAGGATGTCAAGGACTATCGGGAGTCACACGTTTCATCTCTTCGTTCAACCGGGTAATATTGAACAAAACTTCACCCACTGGTTGAAAGAGAACAATTCAGGAACTGTGTGTTATAATATCGGGCATATCGATAAATGATAACCTTGGAATCTTGCGCCGACTATTTTAGATGAAATATATCTGAGGAGGAAAACATGGCATATCCGGAAATAGACTTGAATTTGACCGATGAACAGAAAGCCTTGCGGGCTATGGTTAAGAAATTCGGTGCGGAAGTCATGCGACCGGCCGGTATCGAATTGGATAAACTCGGCGATCCGGCGGATGTCATCGCCGATGAATCGATTCTCTGGGACGTGTTCAAGCAGTTCCGGGAACTCGGCCTACATACAACGGGTTTTTCAAAATCCATCGGCGGTATGGCTGAAGATATGGATCCCATGATGGGAATACTGCTCCTCGAGGAAATGGGTTATGCAGATGCGGGCTTGACTATCAGTCTGTATGTTGCGAGTATGCCTTTTGCCTTCTGCCAGTTCCTACCGGTGCCTGAACTGCGGGACCTGGCGCGCCAATATGTAGAAGACAAGGACTGCAAGTTGATCGGGTGCTGGGGTATCACCGAACCCGAGCATGGCGGTGATTGGTCCCTTGGTGGTGACAAACCGGAATGCGGGCCTTCGCTAAGAGGTGTATTGAAGGGCGACGAGTTTATCATCAATGGTCAGAAATCCGCCTGGGTCAGCAACGGCACGATCGCCACCCATTCATTACTCCATGTGGGCCTTGATCCATCCCGGGGCATGCGGGGCCAGGGCATAGCCATATGTCCACTGGATCTGCCGGGTATCACCAGAGGCAAACCCCTGGACAAGATCGGACAGCGACCCTTGAACCAGGGAGAGATCTTCTTTGATGACGTTCATCTACCCAAGGAATACATGATCATGACGCCCAGGCCTGCCTCGGAAAGCGCCGGTGGAGGCGGTGGTTTGTTCGGTGGTGGTGGGATCCCTATGGGCAGTATGGCTGTCATGTTCGGCGGTCTGGCCCGTGCGGCACTCGATGAAGCGATTAAGTATGCAAAAGACAGGATTCAGGGCGGTGTACCGATTATCGAACATAAGAACATCAAGTTGAAGCTCTTCGAAATGTTCATGCTGACGGAATCTGCCCGCAGTCTCTCTCGCAGACTTCAGTTGTATAATACCATGAGCGGATCGTCTTCTATGCTCCATACGATGGCAGGAAAGTGGATGTCTACGGAAACGGCTTTCAGGGTAGCCAGTGAAGCAATTCAAATCTTCGGCGGTAACGGTCTGAGTAGGGAATATGCCATTGAAAAGATATTCCGGGACGCGCGAGCGGCCATGATTGAAGACGGCACCAATGAAGTATTGGCCCTGTCCGTGGTCGACGATCTGTAAGCCAAACCGGATATGTATTTCAAACCTTAGCTTTGCTAATATGGGAGGACCTAAGAGACGCCAGTTGAGTTTCCTGGTCCTGGTGTAGTGCTTCTGACGGTACGTTAGTTTGCCGAGACTTCAAAAGTAGGTCTCAGTCGAGCCGTCCTTTCTAAGGGTTTGGGGCCAGCATCTCATACAAAATAACGATATTTACGAAACACCACACGAGTGGCCTTCACGCTTAACCTTCAATATCAACCCTTCATTCCCTATGATTTCTACATTCTCGTCAAACTCTATATTGTCATCGAGAGATTTAGCGTTCCAGTATTCGCCCTTAACAATGATAGTTCCAAATGGAGTTAGCGGTTCCACAACTTTGCCCTGTACGCCTATCATTCCTTCTCGACCGGTAATCTGCTTCCTGTGGAAACTGGGTATCACCGCGATATGTATCACAATAACCAGAATAACGACTATTATCCCTCCACCAATCATAACCGGTAAAGGAATTTGTATCTCCAGAAAATGTAATATTAGTAGAATACCTACTATAACTACCGCTTCGTCCAGCAGTAATATCAGGACTTTTGCCCCATCCTTAATGGTTCGTAACATCAACTTTGAGTCAATCTTCTTGTTCATCGAAAGTAATCATACATCGCTGGAAAGATTCAATTTCCTGAGACCATCTTTAATTATAGCCCTCCCACAATATGATTGGTCAAGGTCAGGCTTCAATGTCAGTACAGACCGTGCCCAAATGGATAGAACCTTCAGGTCACATCCTGACGTTTTGTAGCCTGGGATGATTCCTCAGGTACGTTGCCGATACAGACGTCAGTTTGTCTTCCTGGTGGGACTGGTCGTGGACACATAGTGTCTGGTATGATGATTGCGATGAGAGGATCGTCTCCGGAGTGTCTCTCACCCTGAGACAGTCCTCTGACAAGCAGCCCAAACATACTGACCGGGAGGAGGTACCTATGCTGACCGTAGCCGAAGCAGTGCGACAGCGCCGTAGTATCCGGAGTTTCAAACAGATCCCCGTCCCCGATAAGATGATCCTCGACATGCTCGAGGCAGCACGTCTGGCGCCATCGGGAAGCAACTCTCAGCCGTGGCGGTTCGTCGTGGTCACCGATGCTCAGGAGAAGAAGGATCTGCGCAGGCTCTGTTTCAATCAGGCCTTCGTCGAAGACGCTGGGGTCGACTTCGTCATCTGCACTGATCTGTCTGCGTATTCGAAAGAGGGGTACCAGAAGCGACGGCAGGAGTCGATGGATGCCGGCATCGTCTCTGCCAGCGAAATCGATGACGCAACCTACCAGCGATACATCGACTCGATTACCTCTGCTCCAACGAGTCAGATCACGCCTGCCACTGCCAACACCTACATAGCAGCAGAGCACATCGTACTGATGGCCACCGCCCTGGGACTCGGATCCTGCTGGGTGGGTGGCATCAGTGACCACAAGGCCGTGAGGGACATGCTTGGCATCCCCAGGGGGATTCTGGTGCTGGGGATCATAGCTGTCGGCTACAGCGACATCGAGCCGAAAGCAAGACCCCGCCTTCCACTGGAGGAGATACTGCTGAGGCCATTCCCGTCACCGGTGGATGTCACGTGAAGTGACACTGACCTGCCCCCATAAAGGATACCTCATCACGAATTGAAATGGGAAATGCCAAGGGAAATGTCAATTAGGATGGCCAGGAGGGCACAATGGACCAGGTAAAAGCCGTTATTAAACTCAATGAAGGTATCATCGAACTGGAGGGACCGGTAGAGTTCGTTGAACGGTATCTGGAGAGGTACGGGTCTGCCATCAAAGGACTGCCGGCTATGGAGCCTAAGCGCGTCAGTCCTCCACGAGATGTGAAGGCCCGTGGTAAGGCGCGAGGAGGCCAGCGTTCGTGTACCCGGGCCATTCGTGCTGAGGTCAAAGCGGGTTTCTTCGACGAGCCTAAGTCGACTCGGGCGGTCAAAGAGCGCCTGACGGAGAAAGGTGTGTCGTGCTCCACTGGTCTCCTGCGTACCAGTCTCAAGAAGGTTGTGGATGAAGGACGGTTGAGTCCGACCGGAAGAGGGAGAGCCCGAGTATACAGCCGGACAGGCGAGTAGAGTGTAGCCTTACCACCGGCGGAGTCATCAGAGACAGCTTCTCCGGCATCAGAGAAGAGATCTTCGTGACTGACCGCAGTCAGGGCGCTATCCGGTACTACCCTGAACATATCAAGACAGGGCAGAGTTGCCTGCCTCTTCAACGATAGGTACGGCCGGTGCGGACCGGTAGCCAACGAGACGTTTCACAAACGACTGAAGTGTGCAGCGGATGACGCGATGTCTCGAATTGCTGGGATCAAGCCCAAGCTGTCAGGAAATCGAGTAAACAGCTGACCGCGCAGGTTTCGGAGAAATGAAGTGCTAGTAGACTAGCTGGAAGACCTTCTCGAAAGTTTTACCTTTTGTACGGTATGGTGGAGCTGTGGGGACGATATCTAGAACCGATACCACCTCACTGGTCGAGTTATCCGGAGGCAGGGGCAGGGTATACCTGATGGTCATCTTGTCGTCATTAGCCTCTACGCTTTTGATGAAAGACCTCAAGAAAGACCTCCTTTCAAATAGCCCCTCCGTATCCAGGAATTGACGCAGTTCGTGAACATAGGTGAGTACCTTTTTGGTATCGATTTCTTCAGCCCGCCTGTCCAACTGAGACTGTTCCACTTCCAGCCTGGTTTTCCTTAACTGTTCGATCTTGTCCTGGACATCTTCCAGTCTCCTGCCCATTCTCCTGGGGTCAACGGCTTTCGTTTCAATAAAGTCGTAGAGCCGTCCCAAACGCTCCTCCCATTCCTCGATTTCCCGGTCGATAACCGCCAGTTCGCCTTCATATTTCTGGTTGGTGCTGTCGATTTCGCGGTTACTTAGTTCAATAAGATCCATCATGTTCTTGTCGGAAAGGATATAGCCTCTGACCTTGTCGCTGATATAGTTTTCGATCTTGTCCTTGGGCAGATGCTGGCTGGGGCAGGTATCTTTACCTTTCGAATAGGTCGTGCCGCACACATAATAATGAAATCTCCCCGACTTGGCTCCATAACCGATGTAGGCTGCGCCGCACTTTTGGCATTTGATGAGTCCGCTAAGCAGGTAGCTGCTGCTGGTAACACGCGGATGGGTTACCTTCGGTGCCCGGGAGGCAAGAGTCATCTGCACTTTATCGAAAAGCTGCCGGTCGATGATGGCGGGCCAGGCACCATCCTTGATCACGGGGGGCAAATTCTTGCTGGACTTGCCTGTGTGTCTCTTACCATAAACCAGGCGGCCGGTGTAGACTTCGTTGCCCAGTATCTTGTGAAGACGCTGCTTGCCCCATTTCCCACCGGCAGGGGCGAGTATTCCATCCTTGTTAAGACCTTTGGCTATCTCTTTGAGTCCTTTATCCCCGGACAGCTCGTTAAAGATTCGTTGAATTATCGGGACCTGGTTGGGATCGGGTTCAAGAGAGTTCCGGGACTTATCACCGTCTTTGACTTTCTTTCTCATGTATCCGAAGGGCGCCCGGCTGCCGTTGAAGAAGCCACGGCTGGCGTTCTCACGCAGGCCCCGTGTGATGTCCTGGGCAAGGTTTGACGAGTAGAACTCGTCTATTACCTCGATAATACCTTCCATCAGTCGCCCGGTAGGCGTATCCTCTATCGGCTCGTTTATCGATACAACCTGGATGCCCTGCTTTCTCAGCAACGACTTGTAGATGATTGAGTCCTCGCGGTTCCGGGCAAAACGGGAGAGTTTCCAGACCAGTATCATCTCGAATGGAGGGTGTTTCATCCGGGCAAGGCTTATCATTTCACGGAAAGCCGGCCTGGCAGTGCTCCGGCCGCTCTCCGCCTCGTCAACGAACTCCTTGACCACGGAATAGCAGTTCCTGGCGGCGTACTCCCGCAACGCTTTCAGCTGTGCCGAAATGGACAGGTCGACGTCCTGGCGATCGGACGATACCCTGGCATAGATCACTACTCGCTTTGAGTTGTTATCCATAGGAAGCCCCCTTTCTAAAGATGCCTGTGAAATCCCTCTACCATGAGAGGACGAGTACGCTCTATCTGCGGCGCAAGCAGGTTGCTGTTCCGTGCCATCAACACTGTAAGTATGACTCTAGCCGGGAAATCCTGTATCACCAGTGGATTGGCGATTGCCACCAACCCCTCGTCATCTCCATCATCCGTGAGAGTGATCCTCTCCGCGATGTGAGCCCTTCCCATCTTGATTGCCATGTCCACCAGGGAGTCCGGTAAGACCCCTCTGCCTTTCCTCGGGAAAAAGCCATTCAAACCGTAAATGTTGGCATCGGGATCGTGATGATTGCCGTGGGTGTAAGCGGTCTGCTGACAACCGTAGTCTTACCTCCAATGATCGGTCTGTTCGAATCACTAGGAGCTGATTTGCCACTGGCAACAAAGTTCGTGGTTGCGGTTGCCAGTTTCATAATCGATAACAAGTTCTACATACTAGCTGCATTGATTGGCTTCCCCATTGTGGTTGCTGTTTGTGGAAATGCTCCCTCGGTCAGGTACATTATCGATAGGCTGCTGCTGCATATTCCGCTGGTCGGACAGGCTATTCTGAGAACGAACCTCTTCCACTTTTGCCGCACATCCGCGATGCTTCTAGAAGCAGGGATGCAGATTCCCAATGCGCTGGCGATTTGTATTCGCACTGTTGCGAACAGCAGAATTCGTGCTGCTCTTACTGAAGGAGAAATGAGACTCTCGCGAGGCCAGACCTTTTCTCAAGCCATGGCGGCAACTGGCGTGTTCCATAGTAGTTCGATTGAAGCTCTAGTTGTAGGCGAGCAGATCGGTGACCTGGAGTCTGCACTGAAGAACATTGCCGGCCATTATGAAAGGACCAGTACTGAAAGGATGGATAGTCTGGTATCTATGATAGAACCTGCGCTCACAGTAGTGATTGGGCTGGGCGTCGGCTTGATTGCTGTTTCGATTATCTCACCCATGTATTCTCTTCCTGGAAGCTTGCCATAGTCATTTGCCAATGGTGATGGTTTGACACATCGTTGTGAGAGAGGACAGCGTTAGCGATATGGAATCACTGAAAACCCGTATACGTAGAAAACGCACGATTATGATGCTAGCTATTATTCTTCTATGTGGTGCGTTGCTGGTAGCCTATTTCCAGTGGGGTCTGGATTATTTGTACCTCAAGGCAGTGACGAAGCCCAACACCGAGAACCAGCAACTTGCTTTTCAGATTGAGTCTGCCAGGGGAGAGCTTGCAGATATACCCAATCTCGTTGATGAACGAGAACAGCAGTTGGCACATGCCCAGGAGCTTCTGGCCAGCGAGCTGGATAAAACACCCCGTGAACTCGACATCAACAATATCATCCGAACCATTCTTCAGATAGCCAGTCGGTCTGGAGTCACTGCTCTTCCCCTGACAACAACACTTCCTGAATACCAGGTCCTGAACCACTATGAATACGGCCACTGGCATATTGCTATGTCGGTCACGGGGAAGTTCCAGAATCTAGCCAACTTCGTCAACAGCCTCGACGGAAAGGATATATCAAATGCCACCGTCGCGCAGGTAGTCGTGAACCCATGCAATGAGAATCCGGAAATATCGAGTATTCGGAACAATAACGTGTTCGTAAGCAGCAACCTCGAATTCCTTGTGTATGTCATCTCGGGAGATCATGATGAGACGTTCAGGTAAGTCGTATGCGACGCTTAACATCACTGCCAGAGAGATAAGACTGCTTTCTGCAGACAGGAAAGGTGTGCAGTATTGGTCTAGCGAGGAACTCCCGTCAGGTTGGCTCAAGGATGGCCACATCTTAGAACCCGAGGGCGTCGGGGCAGCCATAAGATCCCTCTTTGAATCTGCCGGGATACCTCGAAGTGACGTTATCATCTGTGTAACGGGACTACCTTTCACCTACCGCATGGTGAAACTCCCGTTCATGAAACAAGGCATGGTGAGAGGCTCCATCAGGCATTTCATGAGCAAAGAAATGTCAATTCCTGCTGAGCAGATGTGTTTGTCCTGGGCGACTATCGATGAAAGTGATGGCGAGGTCACGTACCTTGTATTGGGTGTTGACCAGGAGATCGCAGATGCCATAGCTAGAACGATGAAAGAGGCCAGGATAAGGCGTTGGACTATGGATCTGAAGTCGCTAGCTTTAGCTAGAGCTGCATCTCAAGCTGATGCCTTGATTGTATCCATGGAGTCTGACTGCTACGACATCATTCTAGTATACGATGGCAATGTTTCAACGATACACACAGTGTCTATTGAAGACGGAGTATTAAGTCCTATAGAACATGCGGAGCAGCTCGTAGTTGAATTATCCAAAACAGTCACATACGATGCCAGGAAACATGGTGGACGCCTGCCCGGTCAGTACACACCACTATTACTAACAGGAGAGATATCTGGTAATGAGGGTGTCAGAGATTTAATCCAAACGGAACTAGGATATCCGGTTAAGCCTCTAACACCGCTATTGACACTCCAAAATAGCTTACCAGTTCACCTGTATTCAACCAATATGGGACTTGCCCTCAAGTATACAAGTGACCTGGAAATTGTGCCCCAAGAAGGTAACTCATATAGCGACATCGACCTGGACATCCTATCAGGCAGGTATGCACGCCCCCGAAAACGATTCCCGGTCATATCTTTGCTGGTTCCTTTAATCCTGGCAATTACCATCGGCTTTGTGCCGCCGATACAACAAGCTAGTATTGAGCATGACGCGGAGAATCTCAGGTTGCAGAACGAACTGGATATGGTGAATCGACAACTTCAGGAAGTGAGGCTTTACGAGGAGAAGGCAGGACAGATCCAGAGCGAGATAGACTACGTGTATCGTCAACTAGAAGCCGTGCAGAAAGGGCGTCAGGCACTCTTCGGCAATCAAGGAGGGTTCGGAGACGACCTTGTAAAGGTTGTCAATGCTCTTCCACTCGAAAGCTGTTTTACTTCCATCAAGCTGCTTCCTGAACAGATTTTGGTCACAGGGAGTGCTGATAACGCTTTTCAGGTTATCGACTTCACAACGAATCTAAAGCAAAGCGGATTCTCATCCAATATCCGCACGTCAGCAATCAGAGAAACGTCGGACATGGATGGTGTAACTTTTGAGGTAATCATTGCCAGATAGATTCAAGGACGGCCTCAGTTCCTGCCGGTCTTTGAAGTATCCAGCGGAAATGGACGTATGTGCGAAGGGATTTCTGCTTAGCCTGGCCACGGATAGCACCGAGTTGAAAACTCTCAGGATAAGCAATGGAATGCCATGCAGAAGCTAATTCTGCGACGATTGGCGGGCTCGGGAAGAACAATGAAGATGTCACCAAATGCCTACAGCTCTGCAGAACCGCAAAGCTTGGCCTCTAGTGAGCGAGGATTCACTATGGTGGAGGTACTCATTGCCTTGGCGCTAACAGGGGTAACGGTAGTGTGTTTCCTTGCAGCTCTAACCATGGTGTCTAAGTCCACAATCACCGCCGATGAACATAGTACTGCAAACAGCTTAGCCTTCAGCCAGATGGAGTACATCTTAGGTCAAGGATATGATGACACAGCCAGTCCGCCACAATACGTCCTGCTTTCTGATATTCCTGACGGCTGGTCCGTAAATGCAATTGCGGAGCGACTCGATCCAGAAAACGATGGCATAGATGACGATGATGGTATCCAGGAAATAAGAGTAATGGTCAGTCGTGGAGACAAACAGATTGTTGCGTTAACTACCAGGAAGGTGAACACTGCTTATGTTCCCTAGAAGCATGTTGAGTACTGGAGCAGAGGACGGTTACAGCCTGATTGGTCTCCTGGTAGCTTTGCCCATTCTGGCGCTCATGACCACTGGCATGATGGTGGCTATCTTCCAGGTCCACAGTGTGAGTTCCGATCGCACCAACCATATAGTAGCTATTCGCGACGTGCAGAATGTCGGTCGCTGGCTCACCATTGATGGCCAGATGGCAGCTATCATAGAACCAACTCAGGACCCGGACGGATTCCCTCTCACAATGAGCTGGAACGATCAGGATGATAATCAACATGAAGTTGTTTACGCTCTGCTACCGGATAACAAACTACAACGGGAACACTACACCAATAGAAGCACCAATCCCGTTCCGGATGCTACAACGTTGGTGGCTCAATTCATTGATCCATCTGGCACGTCGTGCGATGTTACCGCCAATGGCGAACTTGTAGCTAACATCACGGCGGTGGTGAACATTAGTGGCGGGACCCATACCGAAACACGGGCCTACAGGGTTCTTCCCAGACGAAGCATACATTGAGCAAGCTGGTAGCAAGAGGAGTTATGAAGAAGACCCTGGGCAGACTATTACGAGAGCAAAAGGGCCAGGCACTACCTATCGCATTAGCTATGCTCGCTATAGGCAGCCTGATAGTTGTTCCCCTCTTGAATTTGGCCGAAACCGCTCTCAAGTCTGGCATACGTGACGAGAGCAGGATGTACGAACACTATGCGGCTGATGCTGGTATTAACGATGGATTGCTGCAAATAATAGTAGACAATCCTGCATTACCCGCCATCGGCGAGAACTGGAGCTATGACATCGCCGACACGAATACCAGGACTGTAGCCGTTGACATTTCCAGGGTTAATCAGACAACGTGGACGATTGCCAGCACGGCAACCGGTGTGAGCGGCAACAGCACCACACTCAGCAGCCGTGTGGAGGAACAGTCTTACACACCAGACGCCATTACTTCTGCATCCGTGACTATCGTATCCGGTGCCACGGTCAACGGTGACGTGCATTTCGATTCGACCAGCGGTACACTCACTCAGGAAGGGACAGTCAATGGCGAGATTATCGATAGACCGATTGAATTCCCGACGATAGCGGAGGTGGAAGCATTTTACGACGATGCCACACAGGGTGCGCCCGAGTACGAAGGCGACCTGAACCTGTCGCTTGGCGTTGAGACTATCGGTGCTCCTTATTCTCTGGGCCCGATACGTATTCTTGGCAATCTCGATATCCAGGCTGTTTCTACAGGAGCGGTGAGGCTTGACGGTATCGTATACGTCGAAGGTGACTTGACGGTAGGTGTAAACGTACGGATTCGTCTGAATGACCACACCCTGTTCATTGCCGGGACAGTGGGGACCACTACTATATCATCGGGTACTTCACTGCGTGGTAGCGGATGCATTGTTGCCAGAGGCTCTATTACCATTACATCCAATACGCAGCTCGTTGACTACGTACTCGTATGGAGCCTCATGGGGGATGTTGGTCTGGCGGTTTCGGGAGGGTATCGGGGTACCGTATATTGCGGTGAGTCCACGATTCCCGGGGAGTTGCTCATAGAATCGGGTACTACTATTACCTGGGTCGAGCCTCCGGCAATCCTGCTGCCGCCCGGTCCTGACACGGTATTCAGAATCGTTGATTGGGAGTCCTCCAATCAATAGGTAGACTCAGGATTGTCTGACCTTTGCGTAAAGCATACGAAGTAGTCTTTCGCAGAATACCCGACGGAAAGGTGGAGCTGGTCATATTCCTTGCCTATGACAGGGAATATCGGATTGAGTGTCGCCGGAACTCCCTGTGCTCCCTGCGCTGCTAGCAACATAGTAGTGTCGTGACACCTGGTTATCAATCTCCACTACGCAGTCGTGTTTCATCAAAGCTCGGAGGCCAGGGCAGTTCCCTCCTTCCACGGCTTCACCTGGTGGGCGTAGACGGACGGTCCCTTTCTGAAGTGAGATGCCTCCTCAAGTGTCTCGACGAAGGGCATGTCCTTCGGATATAGCGTCTTGCCCCGCGGTCGCGGCCCAGCCTTGGATACGTGACCCCACAGAGGGTGCCCAACGACTTCCTCTGCAATGACGGCAGCCTCTATCAGCTTGTCCAGGTTAAGACCCGTCTCGATGCCCATTTCTTCACACATGTATACGAAATCCTCAGTGGGCACGTGACCGGCAGTTCTGCCATTGCCGCAATAGGGGCAACCACCCAGGCCGCCTAGAGACGTATCAAAATGGGTGACCCCGAACTTGAGAGCCTGATAGTAGCTGATATTGGTCACGCCTCTCTGGTTGTGAAGATGAAGGCCGAAGTCCGTGACCTCAGGCCACCTCTCCGCAATGGCGGACAGCATCTCTGTCAGCTGGTCGGGCATGCACGCACCCATGTCATCTATAATTCTGCAGTCGTTCACCGTTAAGCCATGCTCATGCCAACGGTCCATCGCCTCCTTGAGAACTGCCAGTGACTGTTCCAGGGTAAAGTCTCCTTCGAAGTTGGAGCCGAAGGGATTGCCCAACATGATTGCACCTGACTTGACGCCGTCTTGTCTGGCACGCTGAATAGCGGTGTCACCCTCGAGAAGCAGTTGCTCTGGTGTCCTGTTGTAGTTGCGCATGGAGAATATTCTGCCCACTTCAACGTGGGTCATGTATTGCCTGGTCCTTACGTTGATTTTGGGATAGTACTTGTCGGCTCGCTCAAAACCTCTCTGGTTGAATACAGCAGCCGTATAAACAATACCAGGCTTAGGCACGAATCTCTCTGCAATCTCATCTATACATGCCATCTGGGGGGTCCATCTTGGACTGACGAAAGACCCAATCGAGATGACTTTCAGCCCGGTCTCTCCCAAAGCATCAAGGAGTCTCAGTTTCTCCGAAACAGGGATGTCTTTGCTCTCTATCTGCAACCCTTCCCGCATTGTGTCGTCCCTGATTTCCACCAACTTCGGCAAGCCATTCATGATGACCTCCTTCGTAATGCCGGGAAACCGTAATCGGCACACTTGACCACCCAGGGCCTCAGCCAGACCCTGCTCGGTGAACATGATGGCCTATCGTTTCCCCGACGACGACATTTTCGTGCCAGGGCTTCCGGTGACGTGCTGCTGTCAAACTCGAGTAGTGGTATCTCTTCCATTGCCCGTATCTCCGTTAGAGTCCTTTCCACTCGTCTCTCAGGATACCGAAGCCAACGTGGTCATGGTATTGGCCGTTCCTGAACACCCCTTCTCTCTGTCGGCCCTCCTCTCGAAAGCCCACCCTCATGTGCAACTTGATGCTGCGTTCGTTGAAGGAAAAGGCAGAGGACGAGACCCGGTGCAGATTCAGTTGCCGGAAACCGTAGTTAAGAATCAATCGGGTGGCTTCGGTGCCGTATCCCTTGCTCCAGTAGTCCTTCTCCCCGATGGCGATTCCGAACATGGCACTATGGTCCTTCGGGCTGATGCCGTGAATTCCAACGGTTCCAATGGGTGTGTTGCCATCACCATCCATAGCCTCGATAACGAAGTGCGCATCGGTGCCTGCTCTGCCTCTGGTAGCCAGTTCCTCAATCCACTTCTCCTCGGCCATTTCGGTCATCGGCAGGTACATGCTGAGGTGCTGGATCACCTCCGGGTCGTTGAACCACTTCAGGAAGTGACTGATATCTGATCTCTTCACCGGACTTAGCAGAACCTTCTTACCCTTTAGCATCTGTACTCTCCTCTCGGGCTTCATCGGCACGGCCGACGCCGTACCAGACCTCGCGTCATTGGCTGTACCTGCGTCTACGTCACAGGCAAAGCATAGTATCCTGGGTTGGGATGGTCAAAGCAGATACGAAGAAGCGAATCACTTCCGGGTCGCACCTTTTGGCTTTCTGTGATATGACTATTCCACCAGCGTGCCTCACTTCCTGATGTTCTGTTGTGTCTGGGCACGCCGGGTTTCTTGACACCCGGCAGTCATTCAACTAGAATTCCTCCGCCGGTTGAAATGGGAGATTCCGGCCTAATGAGCATGACGTCGTTGGGTCGCCGTCCTGAAGAGGTCGCGACCTGCGGACTACCCCTGGCCGTTGCATGCCCAGTCTCATTGTGGCCAGGTGATGGTTATCGCATCTACCGGGCATACGTCAACGCACTCGTTACATCCGGTGCACTTGAACCGGCTTTCGGTCCCGAGCTTGAAGCTCCCGGGTTCCCTGGGGTCCGTTTCCTTGAACCTCTCCACTTTCACGGAATCCACCAGGAAGACGGCCTGGGGACAGGTCCGCACACATTTCGCGCACAGGAAAGGAACGGTACACCTGGAATGGTCTATCTCAATCCTGGGTATCTTCCGCGTGACGTCAACCTCCATCACCAGACCTCCCTGAGACCTGGCAGGCTCATCCTATCGACCATCGTTATCGCGCCCCTGGGGCAGCCGGTCTCACATAGCCCGCAGCCATAACATAGGTACTGGTCGATATTGGTTTTGTCCATTCTCACTTCGAATTTCGCCGCTCCGAATTGGCAGCGCTGGATGCAGATACCGCAACCATTGCACTTGTTGTAGTCCACGCGGGCAACATAGTGGCCCTTGAGCATGGACAGGACTCCGTAGTCCAGACGGTGTCTTATTGCGTCACAGTCGGGGTATTCGCAGTTGCATATCCCTTCGATGTAGCCGACGCCCATCGTCATTATGATGTGCATGAAGCCCCGCTTGTTCCACTTCTCCAGCCACTCCTTGACCTCGTTAGGGGGCATGAAATGCACACCTCCCCGATATCGCTCGGGCCACCGTTCCCATTTGAACATGCCGGACCCCGTGCCCAAACAGCTGTATTCATCCTCTTCGCGTTCCTCGATAGCGCGCATATGCTTTCTGCACAGGCAGAACATGGATGCCATGGGGACGCCGAGCTCGGCTATCTTGATGGCATCTTGGAGAGGTATCGCCTGGCCGGTCGCGTGAGTGCGAATATCGTCGTTGAGCAGATTCAGAGCTTCGGAGTACCTTTCCGGCTCGTCGTTCCTGATTCGGATGACCTCCGGCAGGGTCATAGGTCGCTCGTCACCCTCACGCAGTCCCAGTTGACCAAAACTCCGCGGACCCTGGCCAGGCTCCCTCAGTCTGTACATCTGCCTTGCATAGAGCTTGGGATTCAGGTACCAGAGTTCACCCTCTCCGTACTTGTCACACATCCAGCACACAGGCTCATTCCTCCTTCCGTTTCCTCACCGCTACTCGGAACATTGTACCACTTTCCGCGCGAAAACTTGACGTCTTCCGGGTTCTCAATCTGGCAATGTGGGCACTTCATAACGCACTCAACCGTACCGGATAAGTGCTCACAGTCTACGAGCATTGGGAAGGTATGTCAAACAATCGAATTGACTCATAATAAATGTTACCGGAAGTGGTATGGCTGAGTCGTACTCTCAACTCTCGTTGTTACACTTTTGGATGAAGCGTGCACAGCGGGTAACTTTCTGGCTTCCTGCGCAGGTAGGCTGAGGCGGATAGGCTGATTCATTTAACACAAATTGAGATATAGGTCTAAAACTTTAACAGGCCCGAATTGCATAGGAACCATTCGTGCGCTATATTAATGGGGGGCATTATCACGAACGCGTTCATAATACCTCATCGTGTAAGTAGATAATGGGAAGAGCAGTAAGTAGAAACCCTGTAAAAATCACTGATGTTACCTTTCGCGACGCGCATCAATCTGTCTTAGCCACTCGCATGCGGACAGAGGATATGGTAGGTATCGCTGCGGAGATGAACAGTGCCGGGTTCTACTCCGCCGAGGTCTGGGGTGGCGCAACCTTCGATGTTGCCACCCGGTTTTTAAATGAAGACCCCTGGGAAAGACCGCTCGCTTTAAAAAAACTGATGCCAGATACCCCCTTACAAATGCTGCTTCGAGGGCAGAATCTGGTCGGCTACCGCCACTACGCCGATGATGTGGTTACTGCCTTCGTTCATCATGCTGCCGAGGTAGGAATTGATATCTTCAGGGTATTTGATGCCTTAAATGACGAGCGCAACCTCGAAGCATCTCTCAAGGCGATTAAGGAATGTGGTAAGCATGCCCAGCTTGCCTTCTGTTACTCTCTCACTGAACCCAAGATGGGTGGGCCAATATTCAATCTGGATTACTATATCAAAAAGGCACTCATCCTCCAGGATATGGGGGCTGATAGTATATGTGTTAAGGATATGGCGGGACTCCTTGCCCCCGACGATGCTTATACCTTGATTAAGGCACTCAAGAAAGTGATAAAGGTACCGCTGCAATTACATACCCACTACACTAGCGGTATGGGGTCAATGACCTACCTGAAAGCTATCGAAGCCGGGATAGATACTATTGATACTGCCTTGGCCCCCTTTGCACTACGTTCTGCAGCACCAGCTGTAGAACCTATCGTCGCCGCCCTTCGTGGAACTCCCAGGTGCCCTGGTCTGGACTTGGCACATCTTTTTAAATTGGGAGAGTATATTGAGTCTATAGCTCCCAAGTACAGTGACTTCTTGGACACGACCAGGATGTCAGTTATTGACACTCGCGTATTAATACACCAGATTCCTGGTGGGATGTTATCCAACCTGGTGGCTCAACTACGGCAATCTCATGCCTTGCATAGAATTAACGAAGTATATGAAGAGATACCGAGAGTACGAAAAGAGCTAGGCTATCCACCTTTGGTGACACCGACCAGCCAAATAGTTGCGGTCCAAGCCGTTCAGAATGTGATTGTCGGTAGATATAAACTCATACCGACTCAAGTCATGGAATATTGCTATGGTCTCTATGGTCGGCCACCAGCACCAATTGACCCTGAGGTACAGAAGATAGTGCTGAAGCACTACAGGCGAGAACAGACCGCTATAACATGCCGTCCGGCTGACTTGCTTGAGCCGGAATTGGACAGAGCCAGAGAGTCGACTAAGGATTTCACTCGAGATATCGGAGATGTGCTCATTTGTGCTCTCTACCCTATCACTGGACTGCGATTCCTGAAATGGAAGTATGGCCTACGAACTCTGGACTCGGACACGACTGGATTGTCGTAGTTGACGATTAGACACTGAATAGTAGACAACGGACGGTAAACCTGATTCCCTTGACCCTCATCGGAGGAAGACCGGGATAGTCGAATATAATCAAGAGGCACCACTCAACAGTGTGGCTTTTCGTTATGTTTCTGTTTCCCTGTGGTCGTTCGGGTACTGCTAGTTGAGATGTTTGCGATAATCTTACCATCTTCGCTGACGGCATCGAATTCGAAGTTGCCTCCCCATGTCAGTTCAGTCTGCTTCTTCTCAAAGTATTGATTGAATTGCGTTGGAAGGTACTCTGTGACTATCCATTGCTCTGCATTTGCCTCCCTTGATTCAAAGCACTATAATACTTCACACAACCACTAAATCCATTTCTCTACGGTTCCTCGTGACTGCTCAAGGAAACGGGTAGGAGGTATATAGTGGTAGATACCCGTATCTCTGGTATCGAATTCATAACGAAGCTGCTAGTTCCCCGACGACGGGACGATGTTATTTCCCGTCAGAGGTTGGTTAACCGACTACACGATCAGATTCATCTGCGTGTTCAGGTTCTATCGGCAACAGCGGGTTACGGTAAAACAACACTGCTAGCAGATTTTGCCGGTGACCTGGAAATACCGGTATGTTGGTATTCCCTGGACAGTACAGACCAAGACCCCCGGGTACTTCTCGAAGGTATCTTGTCATGCGTTCGTTACCATTTCCCGGAATTCGGCCAGGCCACGCAGTCCCGCTTGCTGGTAGCCGAGGACGTAATAAGAGAGGGCATGCACTTGGTCGGAACACTAGCCGGGGAGATGTATGCGACCGTCGGTGAGTACTTTGTTCTCGTACTGGAGAACTATCATCTTGTCGAGGACAGCGACTTCGCAAGGACTCTTCTTAATCTCCTGGTGGATCGTGCTCCGGACAATTGCCACATCATAGTCTCGAGCCGTACTCCGGTGGAACTCCCGGCTATGTCTACGCTGGCGTTGCAGCAACAAGCGGTAACGCTCACAGCATCGGACCTTTCTTTCACTCCTGCGGAAGCCAAGGAGTTGGTGGCCACGCGCTATGATGTCCATCTGTCTGATGAAGAAGCAGATAGACTGGTCACCGATACTGAGGGTTGGATAGTCAGCATACTGCTCAGAACACGCAGCCTACAAGAAGGAGGGCTCTCCACAGGCGTGCCAGCACTATCTCAGTGGGATGTCTTCCAGTATCTCACATCGGAGGTCTTAGAGAGGCAGCCGTCTGACATACAGAGCTTCCTTCTGGCATCGAGCACGTTGGATGATATCGAGCCACAAATCTGTAATCAGTTGCTGGCGATTAACAATTCTCGAACGCTTCTTCGTGAGATTGAAAGACGGAGTCTATTCATACACTGTATTGACAGCGAGAGGGCCTGGTACCATTACCATGACCTCTTCCGCAAGTTCCTTCAAGAGAGGCTCCTGCAGGAAGACCCTGAGCGGTTTGCACTATTGCACCGCGCCGCAGCCTTGCTGTTAGAGCAAGACGAGCAGTGGAATCAGGCAATCACTCACTTTCTTACAGCAGAGAGCTATGACGAAGCTGTCCGAGTTATCAAGAATATCGGTGAGGATTTTCACAACTCGGGGAAATGGACAACTGTTTCAAAGTGGGTTGAGGCTCTACCAAGAGACATGCGTCTGTCTGATCCCGATTTGGTCTTGCTTCATGCTCAGAGCTTGATCCATCTGGGCGAAGTGGATGAGGCTGCCCGTGCCTTGACCGACATCCTGTGCAAGGTTGAAAGCCGTGAAGACTGGCTACCCAGAGCCAAAGCGCTCAGTTGGAGAAGTGCTGCTTTTCGCCTGGCTGGCTATTTTGCAGAAGCCAGAAGTGATATTGAAACTGCCATCCGTCTTATAGAGCAGCACAATGGACCCCTCGCTATCCTTGGCGATGCACACAGACGCCTGGGGAACATCCACATGGAACAGGGGCGATTCACTCTGGCCCTGAAACATATGCGACGTGCATTGAAGTGCTACTCTGCCGTGTTTGATGTGGGCCGAATCGCTGATATGCATAATTCCCTCGGTGTGATGTACAAACGTCTCGGCGACCTCACCAAGGCCAACATGCACTTTGAACATGCCAGGGAAGGATGGCAGAAGGTAAAGAATTTCGGTGCTCTGGCTTTGACACTGAACAACATGGGGATGGTATATCAGCGTCGAGGCCAATACGACCTGGCATTAGATACTTTCCGCTCTGGTCTGGCAAAGGCCCGGGAAACTGGATATCGGAGAGCTGAGGCCCTTATTCTCATCAACATTGCAGAGGTACTACGCGATTCGGATTTGTGTAACGATGCTCTTACTATATATAATGATGGGCTCGAGTTAGCAAGACAGATCATGGAACCATATTACGTCGTGTGGGCTAAGGCAGGAATAGGACAGACATATCGACTTCTCGGTGACCTAGACAAGGCAGAGGTACTCCTGAAAGAAGCCATCTCTCAGGCTGAGGAACATGGGCAGAGCTACGAAGCGACGCTGTTCGGAACACAGCTGGGAATCATTCAATACGAGCGGGGCCAATATGAGAGCGCAATGGGAACCCTTCGCAATCTCT
>JADHXC010000023.1 GCA_016783135.1 Dehalococcoidales bacterium
ACCCCAGCTCTGACATGGTCAATTCCTGTCCTTTGTGGTACCCTTTCTTCATCGGTATATCCTCCCTTTCTATTACCTGGCTTTTCTATAGGGTAGGATATGCCGATTCCTTTTTCCACCACATTCGGGACACTGCCATCATCCTTTTTCCACCACATTCGGGACACTGCCGGATCATCCTGTGATTGAAGTCACATGCATCAAAAACAGAATTGAGCTATAATAGGGCTGTGGAGACTACTAAAACAGGGTGTTTCGCAGTACGCGACCACCCTGTTTTACTGTGATTACGGTTCCGGTATGTCCGGTTACCACCTGAGCAACGGTGAAATAACCTGTTATCAGGATTGCACCACAGGAGTGATTGGTATAGAATAGGTGCGGAACTCGACCGGGAGGTTCGACTTTGGCGGAAAGAGTTGCAAGGAGTGAAGCCCGTAGCAAACCCGATGTCCTGGTAGTTGGTGCCGGTATCGCCGGCATGCAGGCAGCCCTTGAGGTTGCAGACTCGGACCATCGTGTGTATCTGGTGGAGAGGTCACCCACCGTGGGCGGACGCATGCTGCAGCTTGATAAGACCTTCCCCACCATGGACTGCGCCTCCTGTATCGGTACCCCCAAGATGAGTCAGGTAGGCTCGAATAAGAACATTGAGCTGATGACTTACTGCGAGGTGGAGGAGGTCTCAGGCCATGCCGGCGACTTCAATGTCAAGGTAAGGAAGAAAGCCGGTTATGTTGATATCAGCAAAT
Source organism: Dehalococcoidales bacterium (assembly GCA_016783135.1). Taxonomy (GTDB): domain Bacteria; phylum Chloroflexota; class Dehalococcoidia; order Dehalococcoidales; family Fen-1064; genus DUES01. The sequence goes on from JADHXC010000023.1 coordinate 753, forward strand.
GCACCGGCTGCGGGGAGTGCGCCAAGGTGTGTCCGGTCTCCGCTCCCAGCGAGTGGCAACTGGGCCTGGTGAATCGCCAGGCGGCTTACCGCCCGTTTCCCCAAGCAGTCCCCAACGTGTATACGATTGACAAGCGAGGCTTGCCCCCGTGCCGTGTGGCTTGCCCTGCCGGTGTGAACGCCCAGGGTTACATTGCCATGATATCACAGGGGCGGTTCAAGGAAGCCCTTGGAGTGCTACGGCGCACCATGCCCTTTGCCGGGGTCTGTGGCCGGGTCTGCACCCACCCCTGCGAATCGAAATGTGAGCGTGGCCAGGTAGACGAGCCGGTTGCCATCCGTTTCCTGAAGCGCTTCATGGCCGACTATGAAATGCAGAACGGGCGGGAAAAGGCAACACCCGTCGAATTGACCCATGAAGAGAAAGTAGCCGTCATCGGGTCCGGGCCTGCCGGAATCGGTTGTGCCTATGACCTCATACGGTTGGGTTACCCGGTGACGGTGTTCGAAGCTGCTCCGAAGGTAGGCGGCCTCCTCCGCTACGGTATTCCCGAATACCGCCTGCCCAACAGCATAGTGGACGATGAGATTAGCTACGTCCAGGAACTGGGCGTCGAGATACGCACCAATACCGCCGTCACGAAGCTGGAAGACCTGTTCAAAGACGACTACAAGGCGGTATTCATTGCCGCCGGGGCCGGTATCGGCCAGACGATGGGTATTCCCGGTGAGGATGCCGATGGCGTACTGAACGCCCTCAGTTTCCTGCAGCGAGCAAACTCCGGTGAGAAGGTCAAGATAGGAAAACGGGTGGCTGTTATTGGCGGTGGCAATGCCGCTATCGACGCCGCCAGGGTAGCCAACCGCATCGGGGCTAAGGAAGTTGCCATCGTGTACCGCCGTTCACGAACTGAGATGCCCGCCGATAAGACCGAAGTGGATGAAGCGGAGGTAGAAGGCATCGCAATCAATATACTGGTGAATCCGGTCAAGGTCCTCTCCCAGAACGGGAAGGTCACCGGCATAGAGTGCATCCGTATGGAGCTGGGTGAACCCGATGAAAGTGGCCGAAGACGGCCGGTGCCAATAGAAGGCTCCGAGTTCACCATGGAAGTCGATACCGTTATCATGGCAATCGGCCAGCGCGTGAACCAGGAGATGCTCCCGGATAAACTTGAGTACACCCGGTTTGGAACGATTATCGTCGACGATTTGACGCTGCATACGAATATCGATGGAGTTTTTGCCGGTGGTGATGCCGTCTCCGGTCCGGATACCGTCATCGGAGCGGTTGCTACCGGGAAAGAAGCGGCCATTTCAATTGACCGCTATCTCAGGAATGTCGACCTGAAAGAGGGCCGGTCGGAACCGGTAGAAAGAGTTAAGGACGTCAACAAAGCCGGTATCGTTAAGAAGGCACGGCAGCAGATGCCTATGCTCGAAAAGGACCAGCGGGATGGTTTTCCTGAGGTGGAGCTGGGCTTCTCCGAGGAGAATGCGGTAGAAGAGGCGAACCGGTGTTTGAATTGCGGTGTCTGCTCCGAGTGCCTTGCCTGTATCCCTGCCTGTGAGCGGGAGGCCATCGACCACGATATGAAAGACGAGTTCGTTAACCTGGAGGTCGGTGCTATTATCGTCACCACTGGCTATGACCTCTTTGACCCCACCTCGATGACGGAGTACGGGTACGGAAAATTTGAAAATGTATTCACCAGCCTCGAGATGGAACGCATGATAAGCTCCACCGGCCCGACGGAGGGTAAGGTGATGCTCAAGGACGGTTCCACCCCGAAGAGTGCCGCCATTATTCACTGCGTGGGCAGCCGTGACGAGAACTACCACTTGTACTGCTCACGCGTATGCTGCATGTATGGTCTCAAACATGCCCACCAGCTAAAGGAAAAGACCGGTGCAGATGTCTACCAGATGTACATTGACATGCGTTGCTTCGGTAAGGGTTACGAGGAGTTTTATAAACGTATTTCAGAAGAAGGCATTAACTTTATCCGCGGCAAGGTTGCCCAGGTAACCGATGTTGCCCTGACCGACGAAGAGAAGGGGAAACTGGTTGTGGTATGCGAGGACACCCTGCTCGGGAGCCTGATAAGGGTGCCGGTGGATATGGTCATCCTCAACGTGGCTATCCAGTCGCGAGCCGATGCCGGTGATGTCGCCAGAATCTTCTGGCTGGACCAGGATAGCGATGGCTTCTTTGAAGAGAAACACTATAAGCTTGATATTATGGGAACACAGACCGACGGAATCTATATGGCCGGGTGCTGCCAGGGACCCAAGGATATCCCGGATACAGTGTCACAGGCGATAGGAGCTGCCGCCAAAGCCCTGGCCCTGGTCACCAAAGGCGAGGTCGGTGCCGAGACCGTGGCCGTCGGCTGAGACTGAGGGAAAGCAGGAACAGAATAGATATATGGAGAAAAGAGTCGGAGTATATATATGTCACTGCGGGTCTAATATTGCCGGTTATCTTGACTGTGAGAAAGTCACTGAATTCGCTCAGAGCCTTGATTCTGTAGTCATTGCTCGTGATTACTCCTTCATGTGTTCCGACCCGGGACAGGACTTCATCAAGAATGACATCCAGGAATTGGGGCTGAACCGCGTACTGGTGTGCTCCTGCTCACCAACCCTGCACCTCCGCACCTTCCGGGAAGCCTGCCAGACCGCCGGACTAAACCCCCACCTCTGCGAAATGGCCACTATCCGCGAGCACTGCTCGTGGGTGCACAGCCATGATAATCAACAGGCTACCGAGAAGGCTATGGCACTGGTAGCCGCTGGCGTGGCACGTGTTCTGTACCGTGACCCGTTGGAAACCAAATTCGCCCCGGTCAATCCCAACACCCTCATTGTCGGGGCAGGCATCGCCGGCATACAGACCGCCCTGGAAATCGCCGGTTCGGAGCGCCATGTCTACCTGGTAGAGAGGGAACCCAGCATCGGCGGTCGTATGGCCCAGCTCGGTAAGACCTTCCCCTACCTAGAACCCGCCATGGACATCCTTGCTCCCAGGCTAGAGAAGGTGGCATCCAGCGAGTACATTAACCTGATGACCCATAGCGAACTGAGCGAACTGAGCGGCTATATCGGCAATTTCCGTGCGACAATCAAGAAGAAGGCCCGATATGTCGATGAGAGTAAATGCGACGGCTGTGGCGCCTGCTGGGAGAAATGCCCCGTAGAGGTAGATAGTGAGTTCGACCGCGGGCTGAGCAAGAGAAAGGCAATCTTCCGGCCATTCCCGGAAGCGGTGCCCAATGTCCCGGTAATTGACCGCGAGAATTGCCTTCATTTTACCAATGGCGACTGCCGTATCTGCCAGGAAGCCTGCCCGAAGGACGCGATTGACTACGAGCAGAAGGACGAAGACGTGGAAATCGAGGTGGGCGCAGTAATCGTATCGACCGGTTATGATACCTTCGACCCATCCCCGATAACACAGTATGGCTACGGGAAATTCGATAACGTGGTAACCAGCCCCGAGTTCGAAAGGATGGTCAACTCCAGCGGTCCTACCGGTGGTAATATCACGCTCAAGGACGGTTCGACACCGCAGAGTGTGGCCATTATTCACTGTGTAGGCAGCCGGGATGAGAATTACCACGAGTATTGTTCCCGCGTATGCTGCATGTACGGCCTCAAGTATGCTCGCTTCCTCAATGAGATGGACATGGATGTCTACCAGATGTATATTGATATGCGCTGCTTCGGCAAGGGGCACGAGGAGTTCTACAAGCAGGCCGGCGATGAAGGGGTGAACTTCATCCGGGGTAAGGTAGCCCAGGTTACCGACATCACCCAGGAGGACGAGGAGAAGGGCAAGCTGATAGTGGTCTGCGAGGATACCTTGTTGGGCAGTCTGATTCGGGTCCCGGTAGACATGGTTATTCTCAGTGTAGCTATGGAGGCGCGTGCCGACACCGATGAGATGGCTCGGACTTTGCTACTCGGGCGGAGCAGGGACGGCTTCTTTATGGAACGGCACCCCAAGCTCGACCCGGTAGGCACCATGCTGGACGGCATATTCGCCGTCGGCTGTTGCCAGGGGCCCAAGGACATTGCCGATACTGTTGCCCAGGCTACCGGGGCCGCCGCCAGGGCGATAGAGCTAATCGCCAAGGGCAAGGTGGAGATGGAAGCAGCCACCGCCATGGTTGACGAGGAGGTGTGCAGCGGCTGCGGCGTATGCGAGGCCATCTGTGCCTACAGCGCCGTCGAAGTTGACCCCAGGACAAAGAAGGCCAAAGTCAACGAGGCAATCTGCAAGGGTTGTGGTGCCTGCGCGGTGAACTGTCCCTCCAAGGCAATGCAACTCAAGAACTTCTCACCGAAGCAGCTAATTGACGTAATTAATACGGCAACCAAGGAATATGCCGGGTTAGCCAGTTAACCCAGTTGAGCCGGGTTAGCCATCTAACCCTGTTGAGCAGGGTTAGCCGGATAGGAGCTTTGAATGCAGGATAAGGTTGGTGCAGTCTTAGTCATCGGTGCCGGAGTAAGCGGTATCAGAGCTGCCCTGGACCTGGCTGAATCAGGCTTTCAGACCTATCTTGTCGATGCCAGCCCGGGTATCGGTGGCACTGTTCCCCAACTGGACAAGTGGTTCCCGGATAACCAGTGTGAGCTGTGCAAGCTGCTGCCCGTATTCTCCCGCGATGAATGCTCGCAGTTCTGCCTGCGCCGTGACCTCGCCCATCCCAACATCGAACTGCTGCCCAACACCACGGTGGAGAAGGTAACCGGTAAGGCCGGCAAATTCGGTATATCCGTAAAGACATTATCCCGCTGGGTCAAGACCGAGCGTTGTACCGCCTGCGGACTATGTGTTGAGGTGTGCCCGGTCGAGGTACCCGACGAGTACAACGACGGTCTTCAGGACCGGAAAGCGATATACGTCCAGAGCCCCCAGGCAATACCCAACTTCTACTGCATCGACCGTGAGGCATGTACCAGGTGTGGCAAGTGCCTGGAAGTGTGCCCGACAGACGCCATCGACCTGGACCTTAAGGACACAGCGCAGAAACTTGCCGTAGGGGCAATCATCGTCTCGGCGGGCTTCCAAGAGTATGACGCCGCCGAGATGAGCCAGTATGGTTTCGGCCGCTACACCAATGTCCTGACCAACCTTCAAGCGGAACGGCTGCTGTCATCAACCGGAAAGTCGGATGGCAGGCTCCTCCGCCCCTCGGACGGAGAGGCACCGAAGAAGGTGGCCCTGCTTCAGTGCGTCGGCTCGCGGGATATGAATCGGAACTACTGTTCCGCCGCCTGCTGTATGTACGCCCTGAAAGAGGCAATACTGATTAAAGGAAAAAGCCCGGAGACCGATGTCACCATCTACTACATGGACCTGCGTGATTTCGGCAAGGACTACTACCGCTACCATCTCAAGGCACAGGAACTGGGAGTAAAGTTCATCCGGTGCCGCGTTTCCACCATGAGGGAGAACCCGGCTACGAAGGACCTGCTCCTGCTGGCCCGAGCCGAGGACGGCAGTGACATCCGCAGCGAGTTCGACCTGGTGATACTCGCTGCCGCCCAGTGCCCGTCATCCCGTATGGCAGAACTTAGCGAGATGCTGGGAGTAGATGCCAACCAGTGGGGCTTCATCCAGACCCAGGACTGGTTGCAGACCAGGACAAGCAAGGAAGGTATCTACGTCTGCGGTTCCGCAGCCGCACCGGCCGACATCTCGGACTCGGTTATCCAGGCCAGTGCCGCCGCCTGCGAGGCTGCCACACTTCTCTCACCGGCAGAACGGGAAACGGTCGCCAAAGATGCGGGCCCTGCAGTACCGGCAGCCAGCGATGAGGAACCTGGAATAGCAGTCTTCATCTGCCAGTGCGGTGAGGAGATATCAGCAGTAGTGGATACCGCCCAGGTTGCTGAATTCGCCCGAGGTCTGTCCGCAGTCAGCCATGTTGAAGAAGTCGATTTCCTCTGCCTGCCGGAGACCCTGGAAAAAGTGAAGAAAGCAGTGGCCGACGCCGGTGTCAACCGGGTTATCCTGGCAGCCTGTGCCCCCTACCACTACCAGAGGCTGTTCGGCAAGGCGATGCAAGAAGCAGGCATTGACCCCTCGCTGTGGCAACTGGTCAATTTCCGGGAGCAGCTTGCCTGGGTCCACCGCGACAACCAGCCGCAGGCCACCGAGAAAGCCCGCCGCATCCTGGCCATGGCCGTGGACCGGCTGCGTAGCCAGGAACCGCTCACCATCACCGTGAGACCGGTCGACCACCAGGCACTGGTCATCGGCGGGGGAGTTTCCGGACTGGTCTCCGCCCTCAGCCTCGCCGAGCAAGGATTCGATGTACACCTCGTCGAGAAGAACGCGGAAACCGGAGGCCACGCCACCGACATCCGCTACACACTGGGTTGTGATGACCCGCAGGCCTTCATCGGCGGTATTCGGGAGAAGGTTGCCGCTAACTCCAGAATCCACCTGTACCCGGAGAGTGAGGTTATTGAAACAACCGGTCGCGCCGGTGACTTCCACAGCATGATACGCGCAGCCGACGGCACAATCACGGAAACAGGACACGGCGCGGTAATTGTTGCCACCGGGGCCAGGGACTACGAGCCGACGGAGTACAGCTACGGTCAGGGTGACCGCCACGGTCAGAATGACCGCATAATCACCCAGAAAGAGCTCCAGAAGCGACTCGCCGAAGACACCCTGGAAAAACCGTCTGCCGTGGTCATGATACAGTGTGTCGGTTCACGGGACGAAGAGCACCCGTACTGCAGCCGGACGTGCTGCTCAATGGCAATAGTCAACGCCCTCAAGATAAAGGAGCAGAGCCCGGAGACAGAGGTCTTTATCCTGAACCGGGATATCATGACCTACGCCTTCCGTGAGGAATACTACTCAAAGGCACGAGAAGCCGGCGTCCTCTTTATCCGCTACGAGCCGGATAACAAGCCGGAAGTAACCATTGCTAGTGGCAAGCTTACCGTCCGGGTTGATGACCCTGTTCTTCCCGGTATACTGGAAATCGATACCGACCTGCTGGTGCTGAGCACCGGTATTGTCGCTGCGGATAACGGGCAACTGGCAGAAACACTCTCCATTGACCTGACCGAAGACGGATTCTTCAAGGAAGTCGATACCAAGTTCCGGCCGGTGGACACGGTTATCGACGGTATCTTTATCTGTGGCCTGGCCAATGCTCCCAGGAACCTCGATGAAGAGGTCGTCCAGGCCCAGGCAGCGGCACAGAGGGCCGCCAACATTCTGTCCCGGCAGCAGATTGAATCCGGCAGGATTGTCTCCATGGTGGACTCAAGAAGGTGCAGCGGCTGCGGACTTTGCGTCGATGACTGCCCCTTCCATGCCCGTTGGATGGATGAGGACAACAGGATAGCCGTAGTGGATGAAGCCCTGTGCCAGGGCTGCGGGGCGTGTGTCGCCCATTGCCCGAATAGCGCCGCCAAGCTGAGAGGATTCCGGGACAAGCAGATGTTCTCCATGCTCGATGCAGTGCTATAGCGCCTTGCCGTCACGGCAAGACAGGTGGAAGTAACGAAGGAGTTGGATAGATGGCTGAAGATGATAGCGGATTCGAACCGAAGATAATTGGTTTTCTGTGCAACTGGTGCACCGGTGCAGCCGCCGACCTGGCAGGGACAACCAGGGCACAATACCCGGCCAATCTCCACCCGATACGTGTGATGTGCAGCGGCACGGTCGACCCTGTATACCTGATAAAAGCTCTGCTCTCCGGTGCCGATTCTGTTATGGTGGGCGGATGCCATCCCGGGGACTGCCACTACGTATCCGGCAACTATAAAGCGAGAAGAAGAATGGCCATGCTGCAGAATATCTTTGAGTCCCTGGGGCTGGATGCGGACCGAATCTATACAAGGTGGATAAGTGCCAGCGAGGGGCCGGAGTTCGCTCAGGCCGTAAGAAATATTACTGAGGAGACCAGGACGAAAGGTCCCAATCCCATGGCCACCGACTGGGCTCTTTAGGAGGCAAGATAATGGCGAAGAGTACGACCCTGACCGTTAATGACGGACAACTGCGGGCAAGTATCAACACCCTACTCAAGGACCTGCTCAGCAAGGGAGTGGTCGACGCAATCCTGGTGCCTCTGACTCACCCGGCAGGAAATAACGTGGTGCAGACCCTAGTAACCAATCCTGAATACCTTGACAGGGCAGACGTCCTCGCACCCATCATGCCGGTGAACGCGGCCCGAATCATCCAGTCAATCACCCGACTGACACCCGCCGACCGAAAGACGGCCGTGGTGATGAAGCCCTGTGAACTGCGTGCCCTGGTCGAGTTGGTCAAATTGAGGCAGGCATCGCTCGACAACCTCTACCTCATTGGAATCGACTGCCCGGGGGCGTATTCCGTGAGTGATTACCCTGAACTGGTTGCGGAGAAGACCTCAGACGAATTCGCCGGGGCTGCCTGGAATGGACAGGACGACCCCAGGCTAAGAGCCGGCTGCCAGGTCTGCGAGTACCCCGTCCCACTGATGACGGACCTCACCATCGGCCTGGTGGGGATGGACCTGAAACAGGGGCTGGTGCTGATTGCCAGCAGCGAGAAGGGAGAGGAACTCCTTGAGGGCCTGGGGCTTACCATCGAGGATGGTGGCGAAGCAGCGACAAAGCGGGAGGCAGCGGTTACCCAGCTCCTTGAGAAGATGAAGGGAATCCGCCAGAAGTTCTTCGAGGAGACAACGGCAGAAGTCGGCGGTATCGAGAAGCTTGCCGAGGTGTTCGGACCCTGCATCCTGTGCCACAACTGCCAGACAGTCTGCCCCGTCTGCTACTGTCGCGAGTGTTTCTTCGATTCGCCAACCTTTGAGCTTGAGGCAGAGAAGTACCTCGGTGTGGCCGAGAAACAGGGGGCCGTGAGGATGCCCGTCGATACCCTCCTCTTTCACCTGACCAGGATGACCCATATGGGTACCTCGTGCGTGGGCTGCGGGGCCTGCGAAGAGGCCTGCCCCAGCGGTATCCCTCTGCTCAAGATATTCCAGCTAGCCGGCGGCAACGTACAGAAGCTCTTTGACTACATTCCCGGGCGCAGCCTGGAGGATGAGCTGCCGCTAACCACTTTCAGGGAAGATGAGCTTCAGTGGATAGGAGAGAAATGACGGTCCGTCTTGTCAGCCAGCAAGGAACGGAAAGCGCTGACCCGACCTTCACCCGCGAAGTCCTGGGGGCCGGCGTGGCGCACCTGGAAAGGTGCTACCAGTGCCAGGCCTGTAGCTCCGGTTGTCCGGTAGCCTACGCGTTTGACTACGCTCCACACCAGCTACTGAGGATGGTGCAGCTCGGGCTTAAGGAGCGGGTGCTGGACAGCACGACTTACTGGCTCTGTGCCAGTTGTGAGACCTGCGCTACCAGGTGCCCCAATGACATAGAAATCGTGCAGATAATGGATACCCTGAGACACATTGCCCTCAGGGAAGGCCGCACGCAGCAGACCGGCCTGCCCCTTTTCCACAGGACATTCCTCAGCACTATCAAGAGCAATGGGAAGGTGCACGAACTGCTCCTCATCTTGCGCTACATGCTCATCAGCCGCGATATCTTCAAGCTGAATGAGCTACCCAGTAACATCAAGATGGGGCTCAACATGTTCACCAGGGGCAAGCTGGCAATACTACCCGCTAAGATAAAGGGCATGGCAAACATCAAGCGTATTTTCCAGCAGACGGAGAAAAAGAATGGCTGAGACCACAGCATCGAAGTATTGCTACTATCCGGGTTGTTCGCTGGAGGCCACGGCCAAGGAATACAACCAGTCGGTACATGCAGCCGCCAGGCTACTGGATGTGGAACTGGTGGAGCTTGAGGACTGGAACTGCTGCGGTGCCTCTTCCGGGCACTGCACCGACCCCGAGCTTTCCCTAGCCCTGCCAGCTAGGAACCTTGCCCTGGCCGAGAAAGAGGGACACGACCTGGCGGTGTCCTGCGCTGCCTGTTTCCTCCGTTTCAAACAGACCAATCATGACCTTCGCGCCGATGATACACTCCGGCAGAGGATAGAACAGGTCATTGACGCACCCTACCGGGCAGAAACCGAGGTGAGGCATGTCCTTGACATTTTTGCCCGCGAAGTAGGACTGGAGGAAATCGAGCGCCGGGTGAAAAAGCCGCTCAAGGGACTGAAGCTGGCTGCTTATTACGGGTGCTATCTGGTACGCCCTCCGAAGGTTACCCAGTTAGACGACCCGAATAACCCGATGATTATGGACAACCTGCTCACCGCTATCGGTGCGGAGCCTCTGGATTGGACCCATAAGGTTGAATGCTGCGGCGGGAACCTGTTGCTGGCCCGAACCGATATCGTCGTCAAGCTCTGTAATGACATCTGCCAGGCAGCCCTTGATACCGGAGCATCTGCTATTGTTACCGCCTGCCCGCTCTGCCAGGCAAACCTTGAACTTCGACAGACTATCGGCGTACCCACTTTTTACTTCAGTGAGCTGCTGGCGCTGTCCCTGGGTGCCAGTGCCGGGGAGATGAAGGGCTGGTGGAAGTGCCACATCCAGAACCCGGTACCGGTCCTGAAGGAGCAGGACCTCATCTGATAACCTGATACCGCCACGGTTATTCGTCAGGCGAGGACCGTGAAACTGATAGACAAGGGGGAAACCCAAGATGCAAGCAGTAGTACCGTTCCAGGAAGCGGTAGACATCATCAAGGAAGAAGGCGGCGATGTCGCCAAGCTGTGTTACCAGTGCGGCCTCTGCACCGGTACCTGCCCGTGGAACCTGGTTAGAGGCTTCCTCGTCCGCAAGACAATGCACCAGGCGCAGTTGGGTCTGCCCGACTTCGAAGACGACGACATGTGGCTGTGCGTGACCTGCAATGCTTGTGTCAAGCGGTGCCCCCGCGGTGTGGAGATTATCGACGTCTGGCGCTCCTTCCGCAGGGCAATCACCGAGCTCGGTATCGGTGGTATCCCTGATGCGCTGCGGATAACGTCGAAGAACATCTCCGGCGTGGGCAACCCGCAGGGAGAAGACCGGGAAAAGCGTAACGACTGGACAAGAGACCTCGGCGTGAAGACCTTCACCAAAGGGATGGAAATACTCTACGTGCCGTGCTGCTACAATACCTACGACCCGCAGTTACAACCGGCGGCCCGGGCGACTGTGGAGATTCTGAAGAAGGCCAACGTGGACTTTGGCATACTGGGCCCGGAGATGTCCTGCTGTGGCGAGAGTGTCCGCAAGGCCGGTAATGAGAGCCTGTTCCAGAGCCTGGCCCAGAGCAACATCGGCCTGTTTAATGAGGCCGGGGTCACCAGGATAATCACCGCCTCGCCACACTGCTTCCACACCTTCAAGAACGAGTACCCCGAACTGGAAGGCAAGTATGAGGTAGTACACTTCGTCCAGTTTCTTGCCGAGTTGATTAGAGACGGCAGGCTGGAGTTCACGAAGGAGCTTAAGAAGACCATCACCTACCATGACTCCTGCTACCTCGGGCGGCATAACGACATCTATGACGAGCCCAGGGAAGTCCTGCAGGCCATCCCCGGCGTGGAACTGGTAGAGATGGCCAACCACCACGAGGACAGCCTGTGCTGCGGGGGCGGCGGCGGTCGTATATGGGCGGAGACCAAGAAGGGCGAAAGGTTCTCCGATATCAGGCTGGAACAGGCAGCAGATGTCGGTGCCAGTGTCCTGGCTGCGGTGTGCCCCTATTGTATCGCCAACTTCAAAGATAGCATCGTCACCATGAACAAGGAGGAAGTTATCGAGTGCAAGGACATCGCCGAACTGGTCCTGGAAGCACTCTAGCCTGACATTTCCAATGTCAGCTATATCAGGAGGTCGACAGTGGGAGACAGACTGAAAGACAAAGTAGCAGTAGTCACTGGTGCTGGAAGAGGTATTGGAAGAGGGGAAGCCCTGGCATTGGCGTCGGAGGGCGCCAGGGTTGTTGTCAATGACCTCGGTGGTGCTCCTGACGGCTCTGGTGCCTCAACTTCACCGGCCGACGAGGTCGTGGCGGAAATCAAGAAAGCCGGTGGAGAGGCGGTGACCAACCACGACTCGGTGGTAACCACCGAGGGTGGCGAGAACATCATCAGAACTGCGATTGATACCTTTGGCAAACTGGATATCCTGGTCAACAACGCCGGAATCCTCCGTGACCGGATGCTCTTCAACATGAGCCCGGAGGAATGGGATATTATTGTCAAGGTGCACCTCTACGGCCACTTCAACACCATCAGGCCGGCCTCGGTCGTTTTCCGCCAGCAGAGAAGCGGCCGGATAATAAACACGTCTTCGGGGGCCGGACTGGGTAACAGCACCTTCGGGCAGACCAACTATGGTGCCGCCAAGGAAGGAATCGTCGGCCTGACGAGAAAGGTGGCCCAGGACATGGGCAGGTATGGCGTAACGTGCAATGCCATCCGTCCCAACGCTGGCACGAGACTCACCCTCAGCGATGAGATGAGAAGGACCTGGTCTCAGGAGGCCATCGAGAGATTCGAGCAGAGCCTGAAGCCGGATGATATTGCGCCACTCGTGGTCTGGCTGGCTTCTGATGATGCCGCCAACGTGACCGGCCGTACCTTCTACGTGCAGACAGGGTTGGTCGCCATCTATTCGGAGCCAGTCTACGAGAAATCCATACTCAGGGAGGGTGGCTGGACAATCGACGAGCTATTCCGGTTTATGCCGGGTTCACTGGCATCCGGCCTGGTGAATCCCTACCTGCCAAAGGAGTAGACAACCGGCGTCCCGACCACTCATCGGTATACCGTACGTCTCTGGCGGTAGCCTTATTGAGGCTGCCGCTTTCCTTTTCTTGCAGGAGACTGTCATACTCCCTATACTGGCAGAAGAGCTATACTGTACAGAGGTCATGAACAGAGGAAGGAGGCCATATGAAGTTCACCACGCTGGAAAACAAGGTAGCAATCGTTACCGGAGGCGCTCAGGGACTAGGCAAGGGTATTGTTGACTGTCTGGCCCGCGACGGAGCCGACATCGCAATCGTCGACATTAACGGGGACGGCGCACGAAAGGCAGCCGACGAAGTGAAAGCCACGGGTAGAAAAACCCTGGCAGTGGAGGCTGACCTTACCAGGAACGACCAGGTGGAAAGGGCTGTCAAGGAGGTGCTGGATTTCTTCGGCGGGATAGACATCCTGGTCAACAACGCCGGCGGCTACCCCGGAATGTCTTCGCTGTCAGAGCGTGGCATGCGTATTGCAGACCGGGGTGAAGACGAGTGGGACGGCTGCTACGACATCAATCTGAAGACCACCGTTCTGATGTGCCGTGCCGTCATTCCTCACCTGGTCGCCCGGAAGAGCGGCAAAATCGTCAATATTTCGTCGGCGAGTGCCACCAGCCCTTCGGGGACTCTGGTCTGCTATGCCACCATGAAGGCGGGCATCGTTCACTACTCCAGAATGCTATCCAGAGACCTGGCCGGGGACAACATTAATGTCAACTGCGTCCTTCCGGGCATAATCTTCACCCCGCTCTGGGAGAGGGGCGGCGCTGAGCTCTCCAAGAATATCCCCGGAGCCGAGAACTGGACGCCCCGCGAGTTCTTTGAGAAGACCCTGGTACCCGGAGTCCCCCTGGGACGGGAGCAGACCGCAGAAGATATCGGCAATGCCGTGGCCTTCTTCGTCTCCGAGGAGGCAAAGAACATCACCGGCCAGTCCATGAACGTCGATGGCGGCATGTCCTTTGTCTAGCAGGGTGATGAAAAACCCTTTCGACCATCCCCCTGACCCCCTTCCTAGCCAGGAAGGGGGGGAAGATTGTATCTGGGGGACACCCCCAGACCCCTGCCAGAAGGGGGTGCCTCTCAGAAGAGGCGGGACCCCTCTGGACTCCCCTTTTTCATCATTCTGCTAGGTTGAGGCGCTCCCGCTGACATTTACTCATGTCCCTCGCGACATATTTATGTCGCGCTATCATTGTGCTATCATTTAAGTAGAACAATGAGTGAGAAAACGATAGTCAGCAACAGTAAAGCGCGCCATAACTTCTATATCCTGGATAGTGTAGAAGCGGGGATAGTGCTTACCGGCTCGGAGATTAAGTCCATCCGCGCCGGCAGAGTCAGTCTGGGCGATGCCTATGTCCGGCCGGAGAACGGTGAGCTGTGGCTGCGCAACGCACACATAGCCCGGTACCAGGACAGCAGCTACCTGAGCCATGAGCCGATGAGACCCCGAAAGCTGCTGTTGCATCGCAGGGAGATTGCCAAGTTGACCAGTGAGGTAGCGGAGAAGGGCTTAACTCTGGTACCATTACGATTGTATATCAAGGATAGTCTGGCCAAGGTCGATATAGGGCTGGCCCAGGGCAAAAAGATGTATGATAAGCGCGAAGCAATACATAAACGCGAAACGGACCGAATTATCCAGCGTGCTATAAAGGCAAGAGTCAGCCATAGGAGGTGACGGGCAACACCCCCACGGCACACACGTGATAACAATGAATGGGGACGCGTGGTTTCGACAGGGGAGGTATGCTACAGGATTGCAGGCTGAGGTTGTCATCACCCTCATTAAACAGGTGGCAAAACATAACTGGCGAAGAATCGCTACTAGTCGCTGCCTAACTAAGAAAGACAGCACATCCAACCCGGCCTCTCCTCGGTGGGTTGGGATTGGGTGAAATAATGCCGAGGTGCCACTACCCGGATGCCGATAAGGGTGGTGAAAGAAAAATCGGCTGGCCCGGCGTGACTCCGTCAGCAGAGGCTCACCGGGTAAGAACAAAGAGTTGACTAAGCCTGTAGGATATCCTGGGTAGTCTCTTCTGGACGGGGAGTTCGACTCTCCCCCGTCTCCACCAGACTAGCACTCGGGCTCCGACTTCCCGTCGGGGCCCGCTTTCCTTCTTAACCACTGTCACTATTGGTAGCAACCTTGGGTCAGTTTGTTTGATTTCCTGCTTGCTGCCGGTTAAAGTAGGACTGGAGAACAAGTATTCATGAGTGTACCAGGCATCACCAGGTACGGCCTCAGTGAGTTCCACTGGGGAGAGCGCACTTACATCATGGGGATAGTGAACGTGTCCCCGGAATCGTTCTCCGGTGACGGCCTCGCTGATGCCGATGCAGCCGTTGAGCAAGCACAGCGCTTCGCCAGTGAGGGTGCGGATATCCTGGATATTGGCGGCGAGTCCACCCGCCCCGGTTCATCGCCAATTTCCACCGAAGAGGAAGTCCGGCGGGTGGTGCCGGTCATCGAGCGGATTGCCGGCAAGGTAAACGTACCGCTCAGCATCGACACCTATAAATCAGAGGTAGCCGCCCGTGCCCTGGAAGCCGGAGCAGCCATGATAAACGACCAGTGGGGCTTGAAGAAGGACCCCGATCTCGCGGAACTGGCCGCCGCCAGAGGCATCCCCATAATTCTGATGAGCAACCAGCGGGACAAGGGCGGTTACGACACGGATGCCAGGCGTGATACGGCTTTCTACGAAGACGTAATTGCCGAAGTGACCTCTTCGCTGCGGAACAGCATCGAGACAGCGCTGGTGGCCGGAGTGCCCAGGGAGAACATCATCATCGACCCCGGCCTGGGCTTTGGCAAGACCTGGCAGCAGGACATCGAAATCCTGCGTCGGCTGGCTGAACTGAAAGAGTTGGGACAGCCCATCCTTATCGGGCCGTCACGCAAGTCCATGATAAAGATGGTACTCGACCTTCCTGCCGACGACCGCATCGAGGGTACCGCAGCTACGGTAGCCGTCGGTATCGCTAACGGTGCTGACATCGTGCGGGTGCATGACGTGCGGCAGATGACGCGCGTGTGCCGCATGACCGACGCCATCGTGCGGGGGTAGTCACCACCTACTCCCCCACCTCCCGTCTCACCATCTCCCCGTACCCCGCCATCAGCTTCAGGGTAACCGGCCCCAGTCTGCCATCACCTACCTGTCTCCCATCCACTTCGGTAAGCGGCATGACTTCCATGACGGAGTTGGTCAGGAATGCCTCGTCCGCTACCGTGAGGTCATTCATCGTTATGTCACATTCCACCGCGTCCATGCCCAGTCCCCCGGCAAGCTCAAGCACCGCCTCCCTGGTAACCCCGGGCAGGACGCCGCTTTCCAGTCCCGGTGTCCTCAGGGAGCCATTGCTGACGAGGAACACGTTGCTCATGCTGGCCTCGGTCAGCAGTCCCCTTTCGTTCAGCAAGAGGGCCTCATCACCACCGGCGGTCCTTGCTTCCTGCCTTGCCAGCATACTCTCCAGAAAGTTGAGCGTCTTCATGCCGGAGAGAGGCGACTGGCTGTTGCGGCGGATAGAGGATATCACGGCACTGAAACCTTTCCGATAGACCTCTTCCGAAAACGGCTGGTAATTCCCCGCTACCACCAGTACAGTTGGTTCACCACACGTAGTCGGGTCAGGGACTACCCCACCCTCACCGATAGATACGGTGAGCCTGGTACGGGCATCGCTGAGTCCGTTGGCACGGATGGTCTCCGTCACTGCGCTCTCCAGAACCTCGCCCTTAACGACAATGCCAAGCCTCTCCGCAGAACGAAGCAGCCGGTCAAGGTGCCGGTCGAGGCGGAAAACGTGTCCTCCGTAGGCCCGCATGGTCTCGAACAGACCGAAGCCGTAGAGAAAGCCGTAGTCGAGTACGGCAATGCGGGCATCGTCTCGGGACACCAGGAAGCCGTTGAGATAGACCAGTTCAGCCACGAGCAGATTCCTCCGGCCACATCGGCTGCCGGTATCTCAGGAAGTTCCTCAGTACCGCGTGACCTACATCGGTCATGATGGACTCGGGGTGGAACTGCACGCCCTCAACGACATAGTCCCGGTGCCGGACTCCCATAACAATACCTTCACTGGTGGTGGCAGTGGTCTCCAGCACGTCAGGAATAATATCGCTCCTTACCACGAGAGAATGATAGCGGCCAGCCTCAAACGGGTTCGGCAGGCTCTGGTATACCGTACGCCCGTCGTGATAGATGAGGGTGCTCTTGCCGTGGGTGGGGACGGGGGCACGGGCAATCTCGCCTCCGTAGACGTAACCGATACACTGGTGTCCCAGGCAGACACCAAGAATGGGAATCCTGCCACCGAAGTGGCGCACAACGTCATTAGATATACCGGCCTCCAGCGGGGTGCACGGCCCCGGAGAGATGACTATGTGGGATGGGTGAGCGCGTTCTATCTCGGCCAGAGTGACCTCGTCGTTGCGATGGACCACCGGTCTCCAGCCCAGTTCACCGAGGTACTGGGCAAGGTTGTAGACGAACGAATCGTAGTTATCAATGACAATTACCATGGCTATTCCTGGCCTTCTGCCGGCAGATTGAGGGCATTAACGAGAGCCCTGGCCTTGTCCAGCGTCTCCTGGTACTCTTCCTCGGGGTCGGAGTCATAGACGACGGCACCACCCACCTGGAAATAGGCCCTGCCATCCTTGACGATGAAGGTGCGGATGACGATATTGAGGTCAAGACTACCGTCGAACCCCAGATACCCGATGTTGCCGGTATAGACGCTTCTCCGGACAGGCTCCAGCTCATCGATTATCTCCATGGCACGCACTTTGGGTGCTCCGGTTATCGAGCCGCCGGGAAAGGTGGCTTTCAGCAGGTCTGTACTATTCTTGCCCTTCCTCAGTCGACCTTCCACGGTGGAAGTGAGATGGAAGACGGTGGGAAACACCTCCAGTATCGTCAGTTCGGTCACCCTGACGGTGCCGTAGCGACAGACCCGCCCCAGGTCGTTCCTCTCCAGGTCCACTATCATGATATTCTCCGCCCGGTCTTTGGGGCTGTTCAGTAGCTCCCGGGCAAGGGCCTGGTCTTCACCCAGATCCCTTCCCCGCGGGCGGGTACCCTTTATCGGGCGCGTCTCCACACGGTCACCATGCAGCCGGAGAAACCGCTCCGGGGAGGCACTCACTATCGTGACGTCGTCAAACCCGAGGTAGCTGGCGAAAGGCGCCGGGTTTATCTGCCGCAGACGCCGGTAGAGGTCGTAGGGGTTGATGGTGAGCTCCGTTTCGAAGCGCTGGGAGATGTTTACCTCAAAGATATCCCCGGCGATAATGTACTGCCGTGCTTTCTCGACAGCAGCGACGTATCTGTCATGCGTAAATCCCCCGGTAAGGCCAGCAGCCGCCGAACCTGCGGGCACTTGGGATGTCGCCGGTACCCTGGTACCAGAGAGTCGGGACTTCATCTCATCGAGCCGGTACCTGGCCCACGCCATCCTTTCTTTTTCGGCAAGCTCCGGAAAGCCGGTGGAGACAATGTACGCCTTTCCCTCAAGGTGGTCGAAGGCCAGCACGATATCATAGAAACCAAGGTAGCATTCCGGTATCTGGAGGTCATCCACCGCTGTGGTCGGTAACCGCTCAATGAAATGGCAGAGGTCATAGCTCAGGTAGCCCACACCACCACCGACAAACGGCACCGGTGAAGCTACCGGGTCCAGTCGATACTCTTCAAGGATACTACCGATTATGTCAAACGGGTTTCCACTAAGGCAGGTCTTCTCCGCCCCCCTGCTGATGGTGCTCTGGCTGCCGCGACTGCTGAGGACAAGGAAAGGGTTGCTGCCAATAAATGAGTACCGCCCCAGTTTGTGAGGGTCCATACCACTATCCAGGAAGAAGCAGAAAGGGTCGTTGCGGAAGAGTTCAAAGGTGTCAAGCGCTGACAGCCCGGGGCCTATCTCTTCGATTAGGGGAGAGCGTGGTGTTCCCGTCATTAGCACGAACCCCGGCGAGGACTATGCCCTGCCATTACCAACCTGCATAATACAATAGTAGTCATGAACCGTCAATTGAATCATGTCCTAGCACATCACCGACCTGTCATTGCGAGTAAAGCGGAGCAATCAGACAATCTCCTGTCTCGAACCGTGTCTTAAACGATAGCGGCCCAGGTAGGTAGCCTCGGTGAATGTCTGCATGAAATTCGGCGAACTGGCCAGCTCAAGGTACTCCACCCGTGAAGCCACAGTACGAGCCTCCTCCCGCCTACGTGTCGAGACCAGGGCAAGTCGGGCGCCGGCACCGGCGGCATTACCCACCTGCCAGAAGCGTTCCCGCGGGAGCGACGGCAGCATCCCGATATCCATCGCACTACTCACATCGATATAGCTGCCAAAGGCCCCGGCAATAACCACCTTCCTGATATCTTCCTCAGCACAATCGTTGTTATCCAGGAGTGCCTGTATACCGGTGCGAATCGCTGCCTTGGCGAGTTGCAGCTCACGAATATCCTGCTGTGTTATACCGACGGCGTGACGACCGCTACGTTCCTCCCCACCGGCAAGCACGAACTCACGCTGCCGGCCGTCGCCGCGTACCAGGGGATGGTCGGACACCATTCTTCCTTCCCTGGTGACAATCCCGTTGAGGTAGAGCTGGGCGAGGGCATCGAGTACTCCCGAGCCGCATATGCCCACCGGTGGAGCGTCATCTACCGTCTGCCACTGCACCAGACCCCCGGGACTACTGTCAGCAACGATTCGCAGCCTTTCGATAGCCCCTGCGGCAGCCCGCATGCCGTCCCGAATATGCCCGCCCTCAAATGCCGGACCGGAGGCACAGGAAACAGCCGTTATCCGGCCATTGCACACCAGCGAGACCTCGGTGTTGGTACCGATATCAAGAGCGACTATCGGTCCCTCCTCCTGCCATACTCCGGTGGCAAGCAACATGGCCACGTGGTCGGCACCGACGAAACCGGCGATATTAGGCAGGAGATGTACGTAAGCCCCGGGTGCAATTCTCAGGCCTATATCGCGAGCCTTGATGTCCAGGGCATGGCCGACGGCAGGAATGAAGGGCGCGGCGACAAGCTGAGTGACGGGCAGGCCAAGCAGGAAGTGGTGCGAAGCAGTATTGCCGACAACAACCGCTTCCAGGATGGCCTCCGATGACTCACCAACCTCGGCAGTAAGCTCTCCAGCAAGCTGGTTGAGTGCTTCAACGGCCAGCACCTGCAGCCGTGGTCCACCGTCAGGTGAACCGGTGATGTAGCTGATCCGTGTGACAACATCCTCCCCACACTCAATCTGTGGGTTCATCATGCCACGGGCGGCCAGTGTGTTTCCGGTATCCAGGTCGACCAGGTACCCGGCTATTTTCGTCGTGCCCAGGTCAACCGCCAGTCCAAGCTGTCGTGCAGCACGCTCACCAACAGCCACCACTTCATCATCACGAACTGAGACCTGACACTGCCAGTCCCGTGAGCGTATCTGCTGGGAGAGAGCACGGAGGACGTCAATATCGACCCGGCGGCAATGCACCTGGTGCTGCCGGCGGAGTGCTGCCAGCAGACGGTCAGCATCGGCCTGCTGGTCGGAGAGGGAAGGGGCTTTCAGTTGCAGGTCATAGGCACGGACCGGTGGTTCCGGCTCGGTCGCTATCTCCAGACCCTCCACCTGGGTCCGCTGCGGAGTCGTCATCGATTCGGCGGGCACAGTCACAGTGCAGTCGCTGAGAGGATGGGTCTGGCAGGCCAGCCGCCAGCCGGCTTCCAGTTCTTCAGGGGAGAAAGCATCCATCTCACTGGAGGTCGGGGCAGAGACCGTCCCACCGGTGACCCTCACCTTGCAGGACTGGCAGGTACCGACACCCCCGCAGATGTAGTTGATGCCGATACTCAGCCCCCGGGCACAGTCCGTTATGGACTGACCATCCCGGCACCGGCCTCTCCGGCCCAATGGTTGAAATTCAATCGTGTAGACTGCCATCTATGTAAAGACTTCTATCCTGTGCGGCTTTCTCGAAGGGCAGCTTCACCAGCATGACCACCTCACGCATGGTGTTGATACTGCTTTTACGAAAACCACCAGCCCATTATACCCTATTGCATCAGGCGAAACTAATATTGTGCAGTCGCCCGGTACATCAGTGACGGGCCTATCGTTGCCTGTCACTGCCTGACGACCCTCTGGTCCCCTCCCTGCAGAGAGAGTAAGTTTTCTTCTTGTGGGGGGAGTAAGGGGGATGAGGCATTACCACATGAGGAGGCGGTCAGTACCATTGCCAATCGTACAGGTGCTCTCCGGTGATTCACCAGCATCGGCTGTACTGGAGTGCCACTAATGTAACCGACAAGTACATGCTCTTGTACTGGCTGCAGGGCCGGGTTATAATTCCGGTGAGAAAACGTCCTTATCAGACAACATGCATTACGCTATTCTTGCCGATATCCATTCCAATCTGGCAGCCCTCATCGCGGTGCTGGATGATATTAAGCGCCGTGGTGGGGTAGATGAGGTATGGTGCCTCGGAGACATCGTCGGTTACGGACCGGACCCTCATGATTGTATCGCAACACTTCGCCGGACGAAGCATGTCTGTGTCATGGGCAACCACGACGGGGCAGCCATCGGCAAGGTGGACATCGCCTTCTTCAACCCCGATGCCGCCACAGCCAATAGATGGACAGCCAGACAATTGACGCCCGATGAGAGCGATTACCTGAACCATTTGCCCCTGGTCATCGAGAAGGACGACTTTACCCTGACGCACGGCAGCCCCAGAGAACCCATCCGGGAATACCTGCTCTCAACCTGGAGCGCACAGGAAAATCTTGCCCATTTCAGCACCAGGTTCTGCTTCGTGGGGCATACTCACAGCCCCCTGGTGTTCGCCTGCGAGGAGACCGGAGGGTGCACCGCGCATCATTTCGAGCCGGAAAGTCCACTGGTACTCGGTGAGAGACGACTTATCATCAACCCCGGTGCGGTGGGACAGCCGCGCGACGGCGACCCGCGCGCCAGCTATGCCATCTACGATAGTGACGCGCGTGTAGTGAACTTGCACCGCGTTCCGTACGATATTCGCGCCACCCAGACCAGTATGATGACGCAGGGCCTGCCTGCGGCCCTGGCCACTCGATTGAGCCACGCTATGTGATTGTCCGGACTATCACTAGAGGTGGGACATTACCGCGCCGTCGACGTAGAGGAACTGCCCGCTGAAAAAGTCCGTAGTATCGGACGCCAGATAGACCAGTAGTGGGCCCATCTCGCGGGGATGACCGTACCTCCTCAAGGGCATATACTTCATGAGCAGCTCTTCCTGCGGTACTCCGGTCTTCTCCACCTCCGACATCCAGCCGGTACCGATGGCATTCACCGTGATGCCGTGTTTAGTCCATTCGATATCCAGGGCCCGGGTGAGCTGTAGTACACCACCCAAGGAGGCGCAATAGGCGGAGAAGTTCTCCACGCCCCTCTCGGCAAGGCATGAGATGAGGTTGATGATACGGCCATTCTTCTGCTCAATCATCTGCTTGCCCACGGCCTGGCAGCAGTGAAATGCTGACATAAGGTTGACATCAATTAAACGGCGCCACTCGCCCTCCGATACGTCAAGAAATGGTTTTGCAAGCTGAAGGTCGGACGCATTGACCAGAATATCAATCCTGCCAAACTCGGCAACGACCTGTTCTACCATTTTCTGCACCTGTGAAGCATCGGTGGTATCGGTAGGGATAGTGATTGCTTTTTGTCCCTGGCGACGTACTTCCTCAGCGGCCTCTCCCAGTCGCTTTGTGTTTCGGGCGGCGATGGCAACGTCAGCACCGGCCTCGGCCAGGGCTATCCCCGCATACTTGCTCCAATAATTGCTGTCGCCGGCAACCAGGGCTGTTTTCCCATTAAGGCTGAATTCATTAGAGCCCATCTTAGTCCACCTCCATATCAATAACGGGGGCATACCCGGTCGGAGCTACGCCTCCGGCAAGTCCGCCACCGTCATTTGGAAACAGTCCGCCGGTGATATAGTCCGATGCCTCCGATGCCAGAAACAACCCCAGGTGTCCGATGTCATTCGGCACACCGAAACGCCCTACCGGAATAAACTTGGCGGTCCGGGTTACCTCGCTGGTTGGCGGTTCCGGCTGCATGTGACGTACGTCTATAAATCCGGGAGCAATACAGTTGACCTGGATGTTGTTCTGGGCAAAGGTTATCGCCAGCACGCGGGAGAGATTGATTACACCGGCCTTGGCGGTACCGTACATGTAGTCGCCTCGTGAGCCGCGCATCCCGTTACCAGAGGCAATATTGATAATTTTCCCGTGTCCCTGGTCGACGAAATGCTTCATTACCGCCCGACAGCAGTAGAAGGCGCCGCTGAGGTTGGTGTTAATGCCCAGGTGCCATTCCTCGTCGGAGAGCTCCCAGAGGGGCTTGGGTACCTGCCCGCGGACGATACCGGCGTTGTTGACCAGGATATCAATCCCGCCCATTTCGGCAATCGTCCGCTTCACCATGTTGTTGACCTGCTTGGAGTCGGTGACATCGGTGGGAATTGCCAGCGCCCTTCTCCCCAGGTCTTTCACTTCCCTGGCGGTCTGCTCGATGGCATTAACACGGCGGGCGGCAACTACAATGTCGGCCCCTTCCTTGGCCATGAGGAGCGCCATTGCCTTGCCCAGTCCGGTACCCCCGCCAGTAATAATGACCACCTTCCCTGCCAGGGTCCCATTGCCCGTAGTCATACCACGCACCTCCTTTTGTTTGGTTTCTTCCGCCGGCAGAGTAACAGAGTATAGCCTACCCCGGCACTGTCAGGCAATCCCGGGGTCATGGCGGTGTTGATATCACAGGTTTGGGTTTACATCACTGTCCGGCGACCCGGCCTACCCACCGACACCGCGGCAGACAAACATCTCCCCGGTGATATGGTCGGCCTCTTCGGAGGCGAGGAAGATGGCCAGATTGGCGATATCCTCTACCTTGCCGGGAAGCCTGAGTGCCGGAGCAGCGGTGCCGTCTCCGGCCCGCTCTGCGGTCAGTATCTGCTGGGACCGCACGCCTTCGGTCTCAATCATCCCGGGAGCGATACAGTTAACGTTGATATTATGCTGTGCCCACTCCACCGAGCAGCTCTTGGTAAAGTTGATGACGCCCGCCTTAGCCGCCCCGTAGTGGGCCATGCTCGGGGAACCATTTATACCGGCTACAGACGCGATGTTGATAATCTTGCCGCTCTTCTGGGGAATCATCACCCTGGCCGCGGCCGAGGAGCATAGAAAGACGCCCTTCAGATTGATGTTGATGATGACATCCCAGCCGTTGGGGGAAAGTTCCTCTATCTTGACCGGGAATCCCGCCCCGGCGTTGTTCACCATGATATCGAGCTGGCCGAACGTATCTACGGTCTGCTTGATAACATTTTCCACCTGCTCCGGCACACGCACGTCGGTGGTGATGGCCAGGGCTTCCCCACCGGCGGCCTTTATCTCCCCGGCTACCCTGTCCAGGTTCTCCTGTTTCCGGCTGGTTACTACCACTTTGGCACCGACCTTAGCGAATTCCTTCGCGATAGACTCGCCGATGCCGGAGCCCCCACCGGTAACAATAGCAACCTTACCCTTGAGTTCAAAGCGTGACATTTAGACCTCCTCGAATAGAATATCAATGGAGCGGAAGACGAGATTCGAACTCGCGACCTTCTCCTTGGCAAGGAGACGTTCTAGCCACTGAACTACTTCCGCAATTAAAACTGGTGCCGAGGAGGAGATTTGAACTCCTACGAGCTTACGCTCACCACCCCCTCAAGATGGCGTGTCTACCGATTCCACCACCTCGGCACGGACACCCGAACTGGCAGGTGTGGGAGGACTCGAACCCCTGACCGGCGGTTTTGGAGTTCTGAGATAGATGTAGCACTCATTGCCAACAGATAGTTTAAGGTCTTGTCTGGTCTGATGTCAAATCCGAGTTGTGAGAGCCAGGCTTTGCATTACCGCCCGAAGCGTACTTGCCAGTGAAGGCTGCATCTTCATACCCGACACTCAGGCACTATCTCAGTGAGTGTGCGTTCCGAAGGCACATGATTGGTGGTACTACGAATCAGGAGAGGTGAAAACAGTGGTTTCTCATTACCCGGGAAAAGGCCATCGCTGGTCTTTTACCAGTGCTTGCTCAACATCTCTCAACCGTGCCCCGATTATGTGGGATAGACTCTGGAAGATTCGGTAACCGATGCGGTGGTCCTCCTCGAAGAGGGCCATGAGTTCAATGCCGCTGATAGCCACCGCATAAGCGGATTCCCTGCAAACCGCCGACATTACATAGAGGTGAGGTCTCACCAGAGCCGACCATCCGAAGCACCCACCGGTCGTGATTCTGTCAACCACGACAATAGCTCCCTCCTGTCCGAACATCGGAGGGACCTCCATCACCAGGTCTACCTGCCCCTCCCTGAGCACATAGAGATACTTCGCTATTTCCTCATCCTTGATGATTACGTCGCCAGACGAGTACGCCACTTCGTGTGCAGAGGGGAGGCGGGCTATCCTTAGCAGGTCCGCATCATCCAATCCGAGAAACAGTTCCGTCCTCTTCAGAGTCTTCTCGATTTTCACGGTTCTCCCTCCCGCGTGCCGCTGCAGCCAGAGTAGCATATCCCGGACTTATTTGCCATCGGCAGTCCCGCGGAGATGGGTGAGCCAATCGGCCCTGCCAGGCTGGGTCGGCACCCTCCATCGTGCCACCATTACCTGTGCAATTCAGCATGTTACGCACCGACTTGACAACGAGGTTGATTGGGCGTAGTATTGCGCACATCATGAGTAATCTGGCTGTCACAATCAATGGCTCTCGGCTGACCGGGCGGGAAGGAATGACTATCCTGGAGATAGCTCGGGAGAACAACATTGACATCCCCACCCTGTGTCACAGCCCGGAGTTTACCCCCATTGGAGCTTGCCGTATGTGCGTGGTGGAGGTAGAAAGGTCCAGAACCCTTGTCGGTTCTTGCCACACGCCAATCGAAGAAGGGATGGTGATTCAGACCCATTCTCCCAGGGTACTGGAGACTCGGCGGACAATTGTAGAGCTGCTGCTGGCCAGTCACAGCGGAACCTGCTACATGTGTGACAAGGCCAACATCTGCGAGCTGCGTGCCATTGCCACCGACCTGGACGTTGGACTTCCGCAGTTCCAGGTGAGAAAAAGGTACTACCCGATTGAGGACGACAGCCCGTATATTGTCAGGGACCTGTCCAAGTGCATCCTGTGCCGTCGTTGTATATGGGCGTGTACAGAGGTGGCCAGGAAAAACGTGTTCGCCGTCGGCTACAGGGGTTTTGATTCCAAGATTGTGGTCGATTTCGACCAGCCGCTTGACAAAGAAGTCTGTCGGGATTGTGGTATCTGCATTCCCTTCTGTCCAACTGGAGCGTTGGGCAGACCCAGAGACATCGCGGAAGAGAAAGAAGGTAAACCGTTAGTAGTAAGGGGTTAATTAGCGGGC
Organism: Dehalococcoidales bacterium; assembly: GCA_016783135.1. Lineage (GTDB taxonomy): Bacteria > Chloroflexota > Dehalococcoidia > Dehalococcoidales > Fen-1064 > DUES01. The sequence goes on from JADHXC010000023.1 coordinate 26,992, forward strand.
GGAAGATGGAGATAGGGAGATGAATGCTAATCTCCAGGTGTCTTCTTCTCAATATAACGATAAGGGAAACCTGCTCTTGCGCCTGGAAGAGGCGCAGCACAGGTTGGGCTACCTGTCTGAACAGACCATGGGTGAGCTGGCTGAGTCGCTCGGAATCTCGGTCAGTGAGGTATATGGCGTCGCCACCTTCTACTCCTTCCTTTCCACCCGGCCGCAGGGGAAGTATGTGCTCCGGGTGTGTAAGGGTCTTCCCTGTTGTCTCAAGGACTCCCATATGGTAATCAGTGCTATCGAAGCTGCCATCGGTATCAGGCCCGGTGATACTACCCCTGATGGTAAATTTTCCCTGGAACTCACTAACTGTATCGGTGCCTGTGATAGTGCGCCGGCAATGCTGGTGAACAGCGAACTGCACGTCGGCCTGACTTCTCGAAGGATATCCCGGATTCTGAAGACGTACGAATAGGCTTCGGCCAGTGACAGGCGAGGAGGGTGATGGGTGCCTGAGCAACGAGTTGTCCTGAGGAACTGCGGGGTTATCAACCCGGGCAGAATAGCCACGTACCTGGTCGTGGACGGCTTCAAGGCCCTGAACAAGGCTCGTGGTATGACTCCGGAGCACGTAATCCAGGAAGTCAAGGATTCCGGATTGCGGGGACGAGGAGGTGCCGGCTTTCCCTGTGGACTGAAGTGGGAGTTGGCACGAAATGCCCCCGGAGATACGAAGTACGTCATATGCAACGCGGATGAAGGAGAGGTGGGGACCTTCAAGGACAGGTACATTCTGGCCAACGACCCGTTCATGCTGATTGAGGGTATGGCTATCGCCAGCTATGCTATTGGTGCGGATATGGGGTACATCTACTTGCGTGCCGAGTACCAGTATCTCAATGACTCGCTGGTGAAAGCCATCGGCCAGGCCAGGGAGCAAGGACTCCTGGATAACTTCGACATCACTATCCGTCAAGGTGCCGGCGCTTACGTCTGTGGCGAAGAGTCAGCACTCATGGACTCAATTGAAGGTAAGCGCGGAGAGGTACGCTATCGGCCTCCTTTCCCACCAACAAAAGGGCTATGGGACCAACCAACGGTCATAAACAACGTTGAAACCCTGATGAATATCCCCCAGATAATACTCAACGGTGCCGACTGGTTTAATGATATGGGCACGGAACGGAGTAAGGGCACCAAGGTCTTCTCGGTGAGCGGAGATGTCAGTAAACCCGGTGTGTACGAAATGGTTCTCGGCAGCCCGTTGAGAGAACTTGTCGAGGGTCTGGCTGGAGCGGAGAGGGTGAAGGTGATTCAGATTGGTGGTGCTACGGGAAGAATCGTACCGTACGATATGATGGACACGCCCCTGTCTTTTGAGGATATCCTTGGCGCCGGAGCTATCACTGTGTTTGATGAAAGTCGGGATATGGTGGACATTGTCCATCAAACACTCCAGTTCCTTGCTGAGGAGAGCTGTGGCAAGTGTACCCCGTGCCGGGAAGGGACTGAGGTAATGGCAGGAATTCTGGCGAGGTTTGCCCGGGGAGAGGGCAACGAGCGGGATATTAAGGATATGGAGAGGCTGTCCCAGGCTATGATGCTTTCCGCATTATGCGGTCTGGGACAGGCGGCTCCCAATCCGGTGCTGGACAGCCTGCAGTACTTCCGTGATGAGTACGAAAGCCGGATGCAAGAAAAGCGAGGTAGCGTGGCGAGATGATAACGATTACTGAGCAGAAGCCTTTCGAAGAAATCCTGCAGTCGCTGGCGAAGAATACGGCTGTATACATTATTGGCTGCGGTACCTGCGCTACCATGCTTCATACCGGCGGGAAATCAGAAGTCCTGGCGATGAAAGAGAAACTGGAGGAGGCGGGCAAGAAGGTCACCGGTTGGATGGTGATTCCCACCGCCTGCGACCAGTTGACTAAAGCAGCACTGATAGAGAGCGCCCAAGCTATTCAGAAGGCGGACAGCATCCTGGTGATGGCCTGTGCCTTTGGGGTGCAGACGGTGGGCTTCTATATTGAAATGCAGGTGTACCCGGCACTTAATACCCTTTTCGTGGGTAAGGAAGAGGGACCAGGCCACTTCGTTGATGTTTGCATGCAGTGTGGCAACTGCGTTCTGGCGAGTACGGCTGGCATCTGTCCGCTGGTGCGGTGTGCCAAGAGCCTGCTTAACGGGCCGTGTGGAGGTTCTGTGGGAGGCAAATGCGAGGTTAATCCCGATACACCCTGTGCCTGGCAAATAATCTATGACCGACTGTCCGCTCAGGGAAGGTTAGTAGAGTTGGAAAAGATTGAGCCCATCAAGGACTGGGGTACCAGTGCTTCAGGAGGACCCAGATGGCTCAACGTGGTAACTTCGGAAGAGTAGTGAGTTCTAAGTGGAGAGCATAAAGTCCGTTTATAGCCCCGAAGAGGCAGCCCTGCTGATGCGCCTCAGGGTGTTCGTCACCATGAGGTGGATAGCTATTCTCGGGGTGGTTGCTGGTACCCTGGTGGCATCCGAGGTCCTGCATATTGGCTTCCCCACGCTTCCGGTCTACATCATCTGCCCCGTGATAGCCATGTACAACGTGGTCTTCCACTTCCAGCTTCGGGCCATCGGGAGGGAGAAGCCGGGAACGATAATCCACAAGGCAAGGACATACGGCAATGCCCACATCCTTCTTGACTTGCTGGCATTGTCTGTGCTCCTGCATTTCACCGGAGGGATAGAGAACCCTCTGATATTCTTCTACGTACTTCATATCATCCTGGCAAGCATAGCCCTGCACTTCAGGGTGGTATACGCAGTAGCCACGGTGGCTCTTGTGATGGTGGGACTGCTTGTCGGCCTCGAGTACGCGGAAGTAGTACCTCATGTGAACCTTGCTGGGTTCGCCGACCCCACGTTGTATCAGAGCGCGCCCTACATCCTGGCAGTTCTCCTTGCTCTGGCAGTCATTCTCTACGGTACCACCTATATGGCCTCCGCTATCTCAGGCGAGTTGAGGATGAGGCAGAGGCAAGTCGTACGGCTCGGGGAGCAGCTCCTGGAAGAGAAGGAGGAAGAGTTAGAGCAGACCTCCATGGAGATGACCAGGCTGGCAGAGGAGAAGGAACGGTTTCTCCAGTTCCTGAATATCGCTGCTCACGACCTGAAAGCACCCCTGACCGCTATTCAGGGATTCCTGTGGGTAATGATAGGCGGGTATTCCGGTGACCTCAATGACAAACAGAGGCACATGTTGGAGAGAAGCAGCAAGAGGATTGCCGAGCTTCTCGACCTTATTAGTGATTTGCTGGATATTCCTCGCATTGAAAGCGGGCAAATCATTCCGGAGATGAAAGAGGTGTCCTTGAAGCAAGCGGTAAGGAACTGCTTGCCGGAACAGCGCAGGGTGGCCAGGGAGAAGGGATTGAAACTGAGCGTGGAACTACCCGAGGAGACTCTGAGCTGGATTCGTGGTTCCAGTCCGCGGATACAGCAGGTCATCACGAATCTGGTGGGCAACGCGCTGCGCTATACTGAGGAAGGAACGATAACAGTGAGGGTGATAGAACTGGACAACGACATACAGGTTGAAATCGAGGACACCGGCATCGGTATACCTGCTGAGGACATGCCCCACGTCTTTGAGGACTTCTTCCGGGCAAGCAACGTGGAGGTGAAAGGGACTGGACTCGGTCTCGCAATCGTCAAGAGGATAGTCGAGGCGCATAACGGCAGGATATGGTGCGAAAGTCCCTGTCCGGACAGTAATCAGGGAAGCAGATTCACCTTCACCTTGCCCAAGGCAAGTAAAGACGCACGGAGGCAAGAATAATGAAGGCAGGCACGAACTTAGAGAAGGTTCTGGAGAGCGGGCAGTTTGCTGTCACTGCTGAGGTAGGTCCACCCAAGGGGTCCAGTCCGGCGGTGATTCGGCGAAGGGGCGAACTGGTCCGCAATTCCGTTGATGCGGTAAACGTGACTGACAATCAGACCGCCGTGGTCCGTATGTCCAGTGTGGCTGGCTGCGCAATTTTGAAGACAATCGGGGTGGACCCGGTTATGCAGATAGTATGTCGGGATAGGAACAGAATAGCTATCCAGAGTGATGTCCTCGGAGCTATCGCCCTGGGTATCGGCAATATCCTATGCCTCTCCGGTGACCATCAGAGATTCGGTAACCACCCGACTTCCAAGGGCGTTTTCGATATTGACTCTATGCAGCTAATTCAGACATTGAAGAGTATGCGCGACGAGAAGCAATTCATCTCTGGTGATGATGTTTCCGGGGAAGTACCCATTTACATCGGCGCTGCCGCAAACCCCTTTGCCGACCCCTTCGAATTCCGCGTGACCAGACTGGCTAAGAAGGTCAAAGCCGGAGCCGATTTTATTCAGACGCAGGCAGTCTATGACGTTGACCGTTT